>JBKJYI010000302.1:0-6255 GCA_046715855.1 Phycisphaerae bacterium | reverse complement strand
CTTCGGCAGCCGCCTTGGTGGCATGAAACGCGTCGTCAACGAGATCCTTGCGCTCTTTGACCTCGATCTCGGTAGCGCCGCCGACGCGAATGACGGCGACGCCGCCGGTCAGCCGGGCAAGCCGCTCCTGCAGCTTCTCCTTGTCGTAGTCGCTGGTGGTCTTTTCGATCTGGTTGCGGATCTGCTGAATGCGGCCTTGGATGTCAGCCTTCTTGCCCGCGCCTTCGATGATCGTCGTGTTGTCCTTGTCGATCACCACCTTCTTAGCCGAGCCCATATCCTTGATGGTGATGTTCTCGAGCTTGACGCCCAAATCCTCCGAAATGAGCGTGCCGCCGGTGATGGCCGCGAGGTCGCCGAGGATCGCCTTGCGACGATCGCCAAAACCCGGCGCTTTGACCGCACAACACTGCAACGTCCCGCGCATCTTGTTGACCACCAAAGTCGCAAGAGCCTCGCCATCGACATCTTCAGCGATAATGAGAATCGGCCGACCGCTCGTAATCACGCCTTCCAGCACCGGCACGAAATCGCGCAAGTTTGAAATCTTCTTTTCGTAAATTAAGATTGCCGGATCGCGCAACACGCATTCCAGCGAGCCCGGATCGGTCATGAAGTACGGCGAAATGAATCCCTTATCGAACTGCATGCCGTCAACAACTTCCTTCTCCGTCGTCAGCGACTTGCCTTCTTCGATCTCAACCACGCCGTCGGTGCCCACTGCTTCGAGGGCACTGGCCAGCAGCTTGCCGATCTCCTCATCGCCATTAGCCGAAATGGTCGCCACCTTGGCCAGGTCGTCGTTGTTGCGGACCTTCGTGGACATGCTCTTGATCGCCCCGACGGCAGCAATCACGGCCTTTTCGATCCCGCGCTTGATCGCCATCGGATTCGCGCCCGACGACACGGCCTTATAGCCCTCGCGGAAAATCGCTTCCGCCAGAACCGTCGCGGCGGTCGTCCCATCGCCCACTTCATCGCTGGTCTTGCTGGCGACATGGTTGATGAGCTTCGCTCCGATGTTCTCGAAGGGCTGTGACAACTCGACTTCCTTGCTGACCGTCACGCCGTCCTTGGTGATGCGCGGCGCGCCGAACGACTTTTGCAAAATGACGTTCCGGCCGACCGGGCCCATAGTGACCTTGACCGCCCCTGCCAGCTTCGAAATCCCTTCCAGCACATGCTGGCGGGCCTCCTGCGAAAACAACATTTGTTTGGACATATGCAACTCCAAGTTCAAAGTTCAAAATTCGAAGTTCGAAAACGGCAGAGTACGAACTCGAATGGAACCCAGTTTTCTTACGAAATGCGGCGAAATTACCACATTACCAAATTACCAAATTCACGTTACCAAATTTACTTTTCAACTACCGCAAGCACGTCGCTCTCGCGGACCACGACAAGGGTGTCAGGGCCCAGATCGACTTCGGTGCCCGAATACTTGCCGTAAACCACTTCATCGCCCACGCGCAGATTCATCGTCGCCCGCTTGCCGCTCTTGAGTGATTTGCCGGGACCGACCGCCAGAACCTTGCCGCGCTGCGGTTTCTCTTTGGCCGTATCGGGAAGGATGATCCCGCCTGCGGTCCGCTCAGTCGCCTCGAGGGGCTGTATGAGCACGCGATCCTCGGTGGGTTGAAACTTCACTTTCGTCTTGCTCGGTGCTGTTGCTGTTGCCGTCGCCATGTTTCTCGCTCCTTAAGTATTTTCTCAGTTCGTGACTGATTCATTCCGAATTCAGCATTCCGCATTCTGCATTCGATTTAGTAGTCCATGTCCTCGTCCAAGCCCGCAGGCGGAGCGTCGTCCTTGTCCTTCTTGGGCTTGTCCGTAATGCAAACTTCCGTGCTGAGCAGAACGCGGGCCACGCTGCTGGCGTTTTCCAGGGCCGAGCGAACGACCTTGGTCGGATCGATGACGCCGTCCTTGATCAGGTCGGTGTACTCGCCGGTATCCGCGTTGTATCCAAACGACCCCGACTTCTCCAGAACCTTGTGCAGGACAACTCCGGGATTCACTCCCGCGTTGGTCGCAATTTGACGAAGCGGAGCCGCAAGGGCCTCGCGGACAATTTCTACGCCGGTTTGCTCATCTCCGTCGAGGTCGAGCTTATCCAGCGCGCTCATGCAGCGCACCAGCGCCACGCCGCCGCCGGGAACAATTCCCTCTTCCAGAGCCGCGCGAGTCGCATGCAGGGCGTCTTCGATGCGCGCCTTACGCTCCTTCATTTCCGTTTCGGTGGCCGCACCGACGTTGATTTCCGCAACGCCGCCCACCAACTTGGCCCGGCGTTCTTCAAGCTTTTCACGGTCATAGTCCGAAGTCGTCGCCGTGATCTCCGCCGTAATCTGCTTGATGCGACCTTGAATGTCTTCGGTCGAACCAGCACCTTCGATGATCGTGGTATTGTTCGCATCCACGATGATCTTCTTCGCCTGGCCCAGTTCCTTGATGGTGATCTTCTCGAGGTCCAACCCCAGGTCCTTCATGATCGGAGTCGCGCCGGTGAGCTTGGCGATATCTTCGAGCATCGACTTACGGCGATCGCCGTAGGCGGGAGCCTTCACCGCGCAAACCTCCAGAATGCCGCGCAGCTTATTCACCACCAAAGTCGCCAGGGCTTCGCCTTCGATGTCCTCGGCGATGATGACCAGCGGTCTCTTCGCCTTGGCAACTTTTTCGAGCAGCGGAATGAGCTTGGGCACACTGCTGATCTTGTCTTCGTGAATGAGAATGAATGCCTTGTTGAGAATGCATTCCATCGTGTTCTGATCGGTGACGAAGTGCGGCGACAGGAATCCGCGATCGAACTGCATGCCCTCGACCACGTCGATATGCGTCTCGGAAGTCTTGCCCTCCTCGACCGTGATCACGCCGTCCTTGCCGACCTTCTCGAAGCAATCCGCAAGGAGATCGCCGATCACCTTATCGTTGTTCGCCGAAATCCGCGCGACGTTCACAATGTCTTCGCGCTTGTTGGCCCGCACCGGCCGCGACTGCTCCTTCAGAGCCTCGACCACCTTAGTGACCGCCTTCTGAATCCCGCGGGTCAAAGCGAACGCATCCGCACCGGCCGCGATGTTCCGAAGCCCATGCTGAAAAATCGCCTCCGCAAGCACCGTCGCCGTGGTCGTGCCGTCGCCGGCCACTTCGCTGGTCTTGCTGGCCGCCTGCTTCACCAGCTGGGCGCCCAGATTTTCATACTTGTCCGAAAGTTCAACCTCTTCGGCCACCGTCACCCCGTCCTTGGTGATGGTCGGCCCCCCCCAGCCCTTGTCGATGACCGCGTTGCGTCCGCGAGGTCCCAGGGTCGCCTTTACCGCATTGGCAAGCTTCTGAACGCCGTTCCACAGCGCCTGCCGGGCATCTTGCTCGTAGGCCAACTGTTTGACTGCCATAAAAATCTCCTCTTTATGAATTCCGCTGTGTTGCGTGCTAACCACTCATGAATCAGTGCGCCGTAAGACCGCGCGCACCATTCGCTTAGAGACTCATTGCAATCCGCAGGCCAACCATCGAGTGCGCTCTTAACTCCCGATCGGACAAGCGGTTGCAAATGCAGCACTGATTCCTCCTCGACCCCTGTTTCTGCCAGCTTGGCAGAATTAGCAGACCTAGTTGGAATGGAATGCCAAATTGACAGCACAACGGATCGCCGGCTCCACGATGCGAAAAACCAGCCTGCAATTCGCTCGCACAGCCGCCATTCGGGCGGGAGCAAAAACAATAAGTTTCCTCGCACGATCCGTAGGGGTTCATCGGTCTCCTCTTGGTCTGGCGAAGAATTTTGACTATCATTGATGACTATGATACCGTCTTGACATGGAAAGCATGTCCATTTCGGAGTTTAAGGCCACCTGCCTCAAGGTGATCGAGCGCATTCGTCGAACCGGCGAATCATTGACCATCCTCAAGAACGGCGAGCCCGCCGCGGTTGTCGGTCCCCCACCTCCGTCGACGCATCAGGCACAGTTTGGATGCCTTAAGCACAAGATGAGAATTGCGGGCGACATCATTTCACCACTTGATCAGCAAGGTTGGGAATGCATGGATCATAGTGATGGTGATTGATACGCATGTCTGGCTCTGGTTTCTGTCCGGCAGCGACGAACTGGCCAAACCCCTTCGCAACCGGATCGAACACGATCCACAGTCCATCCTTTTATCCTCTATCTCAGTCTGGGAAGCGATCATGCTTGCGGAGCGAGGTCGAATCGAGGTCGAGGGCGCGCCTTGCACCCATTTCCGAGAGGCGCTAAGGCTCGTCCCTGTTTCTCAAGCGGCGATCTCTCACGAAATTGCGATCAAGAGCCGCGAAATCAAACTCACCAGCGCGGACCCTGCGGATCGTTTCATCGCCGCAACTGCGTTAATCTATGACGTCCCGCTGGCGACGGCGGACCGACGGCTGGCGAAGACCGCCGGGCTGAACATCATCAAAGCAAGTTAGGATGCATTAATTAGGAGGTATCATGCGGATACGAGTTGTTCTGTTGACGATTCAATCGATGATTTGTCTCGTCGGGTGCCATAACCATCCGCAATTGAATCCATCATTTACAATTATCGAGATCGTCGATTTAGCAACAGGGCAAAAGCTCGCCAATTTTGATCTCTCTGTCGCGGGAATTGGACTCGCATATCCGGGAAGACGCCTAGGCGGCGTGGTCGCCGTAAAACCTACGGATGATAACGGACGGACAGTGATTCCTGTTGGTTTCTATGACACCGAAACTTTAGAAGATGTTGAATTTGATGTTGTTATTGAGAGCGATGTTGTCCACGTCCAAAACAGGCCTCAATTTGTTGGCATTGGTGAGTATATCATGGTATCAGTACTCGATACTGCGGCCGATCTACCCGATTTGGGCGATCCGATTGTAGTTCCTGGTTCTTTGCCTACAGAAATTGCAATACAAGGTATCGTTAGTCAAATTATATTATGCTCTAATTCGGAATCATTCGTCGAATGGAGTTTAGAATCTGATATTGCGAATGGAAGGTTTCTAAGAGACATCGCAGTCGGAACACCACTTCCTGGGTTTATCGACACAACTCTGAGTGGCGGGTTTATTACTCCAGATGGCGAAAGGCGGCCTCCAAGTTGCCCGTTCAACGTTTTGAATGAAACGGGATCTACAGTCGGGATATTAGGCGCGTTCGGTTTGGGAGAATATCGGCGCTCATCTGTCGTAGCCCCGTAGGACGTACTATGCCCGCCGCAGCCGGGTGGCCCGATCCGAAGCGATGGGACGCCGAATTTCGACGCGGACGATGAAGATGGAATGCCTCATTTGCAAACACGGTACGACATCACCCGGCGCGACCACCGTTACTTTGCAGCGTAACGGAACAACCGTGGTCTTTAAGGATGTTCCCGCCGAGATCTGCACTACATGCAGCGAGCCTTATGTCAGCGAGCAAACCACCCAGCGGCTCCTCGATGACGCCAATCGCGCCGTCGCGTCCGGAGCGGAACTGGACGTTCGACGTTACGTCGCCGCCTAGCCAGCAAACTTCGCCGCAAAATCATCGGCCGACGCGAACATTTGGCGCGGAGTGATTCCCAGATACAGTGTACGCCATGGCGCAGCCGAAATACGGGCGGGTCCTACTCAAAATTAGCGGCGAAGGGCTTTGCGCCCCGGGTAAGGGCGGCATTGACGGCGCTTCGCTTTTGCGGCTGGCCGAAGAAATCAAGCTCGTCGTGGACCTCGGTGTGCAGCTCGGAGTAGTCGTCGGGGGCGGCAACATCGTCCGCGGATCGGTCATCGCCAAAACCGCCCCCATCGAAGAGACCACCGGCCACTACATGGGCATGCTCGCCACCATCATCAACGCCCTGGCCGTGCAGGATACGCTCGAATCGCTGGGGGTCGCCACCCGTGTCCAAAGCGCCCTTCCGGTGCAAAATGTCTGCGAGAACTTCATCCGCCGCCGCGCCATCCGCCACATGGAAAAAGGCCGCGTGGTCATCTTCGCCGGCGGCACGGGAAATCCGTATGTGACTACCGACACCGGGGCTGCCCTTCGTGCCGCTGAGGTACGCGCTAGCGCCCTGCTCAAGGCGACGAAGGTGGATGGGGTGTACACGTCCGACCCCGTGCTTGACCCGGAGGCCAAGCGACTTGACCATCTCACGTATAACCAGGTGATCGACCAGCGGCTGGGCATCATGGACCTCAGCGCCGTCGATCTTTGCCAGCGGAGCGGTATTCCGATTATCGTGCTGAGCCTCAAAGAGTCGGGTAACAT
>JBKJYI010000301.1:0-5162 GCA_046715855.1 Phycisphaerae bacterium | reverse complement strand
CCCACCAGATGGTGTAAATCGGAATAATGTTAAATAGTCCCATGATCGCCCCCAGCGCGATCAGGTCCCGCACGATCCCAAACTGCAGCGGCCAAAAAAGATAACGCAGCCCGCCGCTCAATTTCGCACCAGCGCCGCCTCCTTCGTTCATCAGCGACCCGATGACCCCCGGCGTCAGCCCCCACGTCGAAGGTTGAAAGAGCGATCGACCCTCAGGCGGAGGAGCAAGCCCTTGGGCCATCGCCGGCTCCAGAATCCGCAAGTCCACATAAGCGAACACGATGGCATGCAGAAAGACAATGAAACACGTGCCGATGACAGCGCCGATGAGAATCGCCCCCGGCATGCTGGAAACAATGGGCGTGGCGAAGCGATAAATACCCCGGGCCGCGGCGGCGATCGGACGCCCGAAAAACCCATAATCAACCGTACGCGGCTGCTCCCAGGGTACGGTAAATTGCGTCACCGAATCGCTCTCCCGCCGGACAGGCCGACCTCTTTGTGAATTCTCTCACAAGCTTCGGTGTTGATAATTGCTGGTACGCCGAAAGTCAAACCGCTATCTTCGGCAGTAGTGGGTCCGATTGGGTGGCACGGTCTGGCGCCTTATGCCAGGCCGTGCATTGGGTTGTCCAGCTCACGGCACGCCGGACTTGAGCCACAGAAAAAATGCTGAAACGAACGAAGAAACCCTCGAAGTCGCCGACTCGCCGGGTCGCATCGAAAAAGTCAACCGCACAGCCCGCGACTCGGCCCACGATTTCGGCGCGGGCCATCTCGCCCGCCGATTGGCCGCTCATCGAACAGCTCTTCGGCCCCAACGGAGCCTGCGGAGGCTGCTGGTGCATGACCTGGCGGGTACCCCGACACGGCAAACTTTGGGACGAACTCAAAGGCGAGAAGAACAAGCAGGCGTTTCAGCGTCTTGTTCTGGAGGGCAAAGTCTTTGGCGTGCTCGCATTCTCGGACGGCCAGCCCATCGGCTGGTGCTGCCTCGGCCCGCGCGCCGACTTCCTCCGCCTCGCCAACATTAAGAATCTGCAAACGAAGTGGACGCCGGCGACCTGGTCCGTCACCTGCTTCTTCATCCGCAGCCCCTGGCGGCGGAAGGGTGTCGCCACCGCACTGCTCGCCGAAGCAGTAAAAGTTGCCAAGGCCAACGGTGCAACCGAGATCGAGGCCTATCCCATCAAGCCCTACACCGATAACGTCCCCGCAGCTTTTGCTTGGACAGGAATCCCTATTCTTTTCGAAAAGCAAAAGTTCGTGGACATCACTCCGCCCGGCGCCTCACGCCCCATCTACCGCAAAGTATTCCGCTCGCCGCGATTAGCCACCTAGCGAGCCGCGAACTTCAGTTCGCGCGGACCCTCAAAGGTGCATCGTTCTTCCTGCTAGAGCGCTGAACACTCAGGTTTAGCGAGCCTCCCCCCTTACGAAGGGGGGATTGAGGGCGGTCAGGATGACACACTTGGCTGTTACGCCCTCTATTTTCATCGGGGAAGAACGCGGAGTTCGCGGCGCTGCTTTCGAATCGCGAAATCCTCTCAGCGTCCTCTGCGTCTTTGCGGTGAATCATTCTTCGTACTAACGTCCGCAAAGTTCCGCGGCCTGATCCACGCAAGTCTGGTCCCATTCCGAGTTGCAGCAGAAATTATCCACGGCACAGACCTTCGCGCAACAGGCAATATCGTTGCACCCCGGCGCCGTCCGGGCCACATCACACTCGCCGCGGCCCCGACCACAGGATTCACAAATCAGCTCGGACGTGCCAACGCAGTTTTCATCCCATTCGCGAATGCAGCAGAACGGATCGGTCTCGCAGACCGCGTTGCAACAGTCCGCGTTGTTGCAGCCCGGGCTGGTCTGATCCACATCGCACCCACCGGCCTCAGCGTTGCATGAGGGGAAGCCGGTCGTGCTGCAAAAACCTTCCGCCTGCGACGCACAGAACGCGTCCCAGGTCACGTCGCAGCAGAACGTATCCACCCCGCAAACGCGGTTGCAGCAAGTCGCCGTCTCGCACCCCGGCTCATTTTCCGCATGGCCCGTCGTGCAGCTTCCGCTTCCGTTCGTGCAGGTATCCCCGCCGCAGCGAATCGTCAGACGTCCTTCGCCCTGCTCGCGATTTCCAAAAAAGCCGCCAACCCGCACCAAATACGATTGTCCCGCCACCGCGGTGATCGTGACCCGTGACTGGGCGTTTTCCGTGCCCGACCCGCAGTCGTCGTCGCTGCACTCAATCGGACGATCGATTGCCTGATCCGGCGAGGGACACGCGCAACCCGAATACACGGCCATCTTGGTGTCGTATCCGCTGCCGCAAAGACTGATGACCACTGGTCCCCCGCAGGTTGCCGTATAGCAATACCAAAGGTCTGAACGAATATCGCTCCGGCCGAAGAAGGTGCACTCATCGAGTTCCAGCGGCCCGTCGGTCGTCGCCCCGACATTCGAAAACACCTGGGAGCCTTCGCCGATTGTTTCGGCATCAGCACAATCGTCGTTCGGTATCCCGCTCGCTTCCAGTTGGCAGGTTGAGCTGCAGTCGTCCCCGCTTGTGGTATTTTCGTCATCACATTCCTCCCCAGCCTCGACGATACCGTTGCCGCACACCGCTCCGCCCCCACCGCCCGGGCATCCCGTTGGCGCCGGACCCGCCTGAGTAGGACACTGATCCACATCGTCGTTGATCCCGTCATCGTCGGAGTCCCGCTGCGCGGCCGAGCACCCATTGGCGTCCACCTCGACATCGGGCGGAGTGTCCTCGCATTGATCAATATCGTTGGGCACTCCGTCGCCATCGTCATCGTCGGGATCCGTGCTGACGGGACATCCCTCTTCGTCCACTTCGACGGTCGCCGGCGTGCGCTCGCAGGCGTCCACGTTGTCAGTCACACCGTCGCCGTCACTGTCGAGTTGATTCGACGCACACCCATTCTCATCAACCGGTGCGCCGGCCGGTGTGTTCGGACAATCGTCGTCATTTCCCACAACCCCATCATCGTCCGGGTCATCGTCCGGCGCATCCTCCGGACACCCAACCGCGTCCACCTCGGCCCCGCGCGTTGTCCCTGGGCATTCATCAATTTCGTTTCGCACGCCATCGCCGTCATCGTCGGCAGGCGTCGTCGAACCTTCATCCTCACACGTCGAGCTGCACCCGTCGTCATCGACGGTGTTGCCATCATCGCACTCTTCGCCCGAATCAACGGTGCCGTCTCCGCAAGTCCCGCCGCCCTCATCCTGGCAGCTCGCACTGCACCCATCCCCCGCCGTCGTATTCCCGTCGTCGCACTCCTCGCCGCTCTCCACCGACCCATTGCCGCACACCGCGTCCCCGCCTCCGCCTTGCGGAGGGCAACCGCCCATCGACAGGCACACCACAGGAATCACCAACAAGGCCAGCAAACCGGCGTTTCGACGAAAAGTATAAAGCTGCACGCTGTTTCTCCTAAGAACCGGGAAATCGGACGGCCAGGCCGCCCCACGCACGCAGACAGAAAATCCGCGCCACAACCGCAACTTTAGGGCATCCATAAGGGTCCAGGCAAGTTTGAAGGCAGGGAGGGCGAGGCTCCCGCCGAGCCGCGTCGCCTTTCCCCCTCTCCCTGAAAGAGAGAGGGCCGGGGTGAGGGCTAGCCTTCTGCCACTACAGCTCGACATCCCGCACTTGCTCGAGCAATTGCACAACCGTACGGTACCCTCTTCTAGTCCCTGAAAGCCCGGAGCACTCTCTTGCCAAATTCAACATCCCTGAATCCCGGCATCCGCGTCGGCATCGGCTACGATATCCACCGCCTTGTGCCAGGCCGCCGCCTCATCATGGGTGGCGTCGAAATCCCCCATCCCTCCGGACTCCTGGGCCACAGCGACGCCGACGTCGTGCTCCACGCCATCTCCGACGCCGTCCTCGGCGCCGCCGGCCTCCCCGACATCGGCGAACTCTTCCCCGACACCGACCCCGCCCACCTCAACGCCGACAGCAAAAAACTCCTGCTCAAGGCTATGGAGCGGGTGCAAGACGCAGGATTCTCCGTCGGCAACATCGACGTCATCGTCCACGCGGAAACCCCAAAGCTCTCGGCATACAAATCCGAAATGACCGTCTCCATCGCCGAAGCCCTCGGCTGCACCGCCCGCCAGATCAGCATCAAGGGCAAAACCAACGAAGGCCTCGCCGACATCGGCCGCTCCGAAGCCATCGCCTGCACCGCCGTCGCCCTCCTGGTCGAAATCGCCGACTAAACAGAGCCGCGCCCGTAAGGAAGCGGACAGCAAGAATGGTCCAGGCTTATAAGCGCCAACTTCATTTGGCGCGACCTGGGAGGGCGAGCTCCCGCCGAGCCGCGAGAAACGCGCCGAAACTGCTCTAGCTCCCAAACGCTGACTGTCATTCTGAGCGCAGCGAAGAATCTCGCCGTCAAAGACCCATCGCTTCGCTCAGGGTGACAGTGGTAGGGTGTAACTTGATGCACCAAACAGGAGCCTTGTTTCTCCGATCCAATGAAATCCATTAAACTCCGCCCCATGAGCCTCGTCGTCTACAACACGCTCTCGCGCAAAAAAGAACCCTTCGAACCCGTCACCCCCGGCCACGTCGGCATCTACCTCTGCGGACCCACCGTCTACAAGCCCAGCCACGTCGGCCACGCCGTCGGCCCCATCATCTTCGACGCCATCAAACGCTACCTCGTCCACCGCGGCTACAAAGTCACCTGGGTCGTAAACATCACCGACGTGGACGACAAGCTCATCATCGAAGCCGCCCGCCAAGGCGTTTCGGTCAAAGAACTCGCTGAAAAAATCACCGCCGACTACCTCGAAGCCATGCGCCTCCTTCGCGTGGACGGCATCGACCTCATGCCCAAGGTCTCGACCCACATGCCCGAAATCATCGCCATGATCCAGAAGCTCATCGACAACAACTGCGCCTACGTCTCCAAAGGCGATGTCTACTTCGACGTCGCCTCCGACCCCGACTACGGCAAGCTCAGCAACCGCCGCCCCGAAGAGCAGGAAGGCCAGCGCGATATCCAATCCGGCGAAAAGCTAAACGCCGGCGACTTCGCCCTCTGGAAGTCCGCCAAACCCGATGAACCCGCCGAAGTGAAATACGATGCCCCCTGGGGCCCAGGCCGGCCTGGCTGGCACATCGAATG
>JBKJYI010000300.1:0-4307 GCA_046715855.1 Phycisphaerae bacterium | reverse complement strand
GTGTGGTGGCTCTCTGACTTGGTCCGCTGGAAGAATCGCTTTCGCGGGCATCAGTGCCCCAAGATGAGGCACTCCAAAACAAACTACTGGTTCGTGGCCGTCTGGAAGTGGATCAAGGCCACGGAGTTTAACGGACGCATACCGCCAAGCCTCGGGCGGCGGTGACCGGGTAAGTAGGGCCTGCGGTTCGCAGGCGTTGTTTTGCAAATAAGCATTCCGCCGCCGCCCGGATCAGGGCCGCGACGGTGACGATTTCGGGGTGATTGGCCCCGGCTTGAGATTGGCTCGAAGGGTCTTCGAACCCGGTTCGAGCGACAAGTAAACGATGCCCCCTGGGCACCCTGTTCTTGGAAGAGGATGGGTGTGTGCAGGGGGCGTTCGCGCTATAAGCCCAGCGCAGAACCGTTGCGCTCAGCGCAGAACCCCGGTGCGCCTTAGAGAGGATGAGGAAGGAAACGGCAGGAAAGGGAATAGAAGAAAAAATTTTCGCGAGCGAGTCAATTTTTGGACAAACCGGCAAGTGCTGAATCCTGGGGAAGTTAGCGCAGAGATGAGTTTTTGTTCATCATCGCTCTTAGTGCTGAGAGGGGGTCGCGCAAGGGCTGCCTGAGGCGTCAAGGCGAGTTGCATGAACTGCCGATGTGTGAGGACCGCGTTGGGAGAACGTGCACATTGGGAGTTCGCTCGGGATGGGCGCGAAGAACGATTGGTCAAGTTTGAAAGGACGTCTGGCCGGCAAGTGGCAGATACCGCTGCTGGCGGCTGCGCTGGCTCTTTTTGCTGCAACAGTTTATCGAAGACGGCTGGAAATTCCGAGGGCGCCAACGAAAAGGGCGTTGAGCCATCACCATATCAGCACTCTGAAATTCCCCAATGCGACCTCCGATGCGCAGGCACGGATTGGCCGAGCCGGCTTTGATGGCTTGGGACAGAACAAGTCACTCATTCAAGATAAAAGCGACGAGCAGGGCGGAGAATGCTCAGCGGTCACAACAAAAAGTGAGTTGGCTCGGACATAGCGAGGGAGCTTGGGGCTCCTCCGGCGGCCGAGTGGATGAGGCAATATATGACTGTGACGGTCGTAGTACCGTGTGACTTGGTAACCGTGCTTCGCGTCTACCACGACGTGACGGAACGGCTGAAGCATGCGCATGAAGCGCTGGCGGGCGAGGTCCATCGGCTGCGCGGCGAGTTAAACCAGAAAAATCTCGAACTGCGGCAGCGTGAACACCTGGCCGCCCTGGGACAGATGACGGCGGGCATTGCCCATGAGCTTCGCAACCCACTGGGTGGGATTGGGATCTATGCGTCCATCCTGCAGAAAGAGCTGGTTGACCGTCCCGAGCAGAGCGAAATCGCCGGACGGATCAGCTCCGGGGTGAACAACCTTGAGAAAATCGTGCTGGATATCCTTGGATTTGCCGGGAACGGCACGCAACGTACGGAGTCCATCCACATCGGCGCGCTGATGAAGTGCGTTGCCGCGGAGGTTAGACGGAAATTGCAAGATTTTAACACGGATTTCGAAATCGATCCCGAGCTGGAAGAGCTCTGTATTCGAGGAGATTCGGGACGCATCGAGCGGGCGATGTTGAACTTGTGTTTCAACGCCATCGAAGCGGCGGGTGAGGACGGAAAAGTCTGGGTGCGCCGCGGCGAAAACGACGATGAGATGATTGCCATCGCGGTCGAGGACAACGGTCCGGGGATCGATCCGGGGGAGATTCACAAGATTTTCGACCCATTTTTTACGACCAAGGACGACGGCACGGGCCTGGGCCTGGCGATCGCGCAGCGGATTGCGCAGTCACATGGCGGATTTGTTCGCGCAGGGAGTCGACCGGGCGGAGGGGCCTCATTTGTGTTGGCACTGCCGGCGGGAAAACGGCCGAAAAAAGATAAGGAATAAGGGCACGCTGAGGAGCAAGGCATGGCGCACATAGCGGTCGTGGATGACAAGGAGATTTTACGCGATTCGCTTTCGAAAGCGCTCTCGCGGGAAGACCACACGGTGACGGCGTTTGATGACCCGGTGGGAGCGCTGGCTCAAATCAAGGGGCAGCGGTTTGACGCGGTGCTGGTGGATTTGAAAATGCCGCGGATGGACGGGCTGACGTTTATTCGCGAAGTGCGGGCGGCCGGCTGCGAAGCGCCGGTGGTGATGATGACCGGGTTCGCGAGCGTTGCCACGGCAGTGGAAGCGATGAAGCTTGGAGCGTTTGATTACCTGCAAAAGCCCTTTGAGGCGGACAGCGTGGTGATGGTGATGGAACGTGCCCTGGAGCACGCGCGGCTGCGGCGCGAGAACGAAGCGCTGCGGACGTCGGTGGACGATCTTCGACTGCGGCGCGAGTTGGTGGGTTCTGGTGCGAAGATGGAGGGGCTGCGCCGCGAGTTGGACCGTGTGGCCGCGAGCCACGCTACGGTGCTGGTGCGCGGGGAGTCGGGGACGGGTAAGGAATTGGTTGCGTCGTATATCCATCAAGGCTCGCCGCGTGCCCAGCAGGCGATGCTGTGCCTGAATTGTGCGGCGCTCTCAGCGAACCTGCTGGAGAGCGAATTGTTCGGGCACGAGCGCGGAGCGTTCACGGGCGCGGACCGGGCGCGAAAAGGCCGCTTCGAACTGGCCGACGGCGGGACGCTTTTGCTGGATGAGATTTCCGAAATGGCGTTGCCGCTGCAGGCGAAGTTGCTGCGAGTCCTTCAGGAGGGCGAGTACGAGCGCGTGGGCAGCAGTGTTACGCGGCGCGGGAATGTGCGAGTCATCGCCACGACGAATCGCGACCTGGAGGCGTGGGTGGCGAAGAAGCGCTTCCGCGAAGATTTGTTCTACCGGCTGAATGTGCTCCCAATTCGCGTGCCGCCGCTGCGCGAGCGGGCGGAAGATATTGAGCAGTTGAGCAAACATTTTCTCCAGGAGACGCGGCGCGAAGAAGCCGTCCGCGCGAAGGGGTTTACACCAGCTGCGATGCGGTTGCTTTGCGGTTATTCATGGCCGGGCAATGTCCGGGAGTTGGAAAATCTGTGCCGGCGGGCGGCCACGCTTTGCTCGACCGAAATGATTGACGCGGATTTGATCGGGCCGTGGCTGCGCACGGATGCGAGCAACGCGGACGAGATCGGTGCGCTTCGCGAGGGGCGGATGCTGGAGGACATGGAGCGGCACCTCATCACGCGGACGCTGACGCAGTTCAACGGACACCGGGTGAAGACGGCGAAGGCGCTGGGCATGGGCGTGCGCACGCTGGGCATGAAGCTCAAGCAATGGCGGGAGGAGTCGCACGCCATGGCCACGGCCGGCGGGCCGTTGCGGCCGGTGGTGGGACAGATGCCCGGACGGATGAGCGCCACGAGCACGATGCTGGTGGGCAATGGTATGGCGGCTGGCGGCGCAAGACTTGTCGACGGCGCGGAAAATGGGCGTCGCGCTGGAGCTGGGACAGCCTTTTCGGCTTCGTAGGCAGTTTCGGTTTGAGCGGGACGCCGCGTGCGAAGGACAACTCAGCGTTGTCGAATTCGTGCAAAGTCAAGGCTTGATCGAATCGCAAAACAAAGCGAAGCGGTGCGCGTCTACGATGGAAGCGGCGATCTTTCGACCACAACCCAAAGAGCAGGCCTCCCGGTTTCGCGAGTTGGCCGGGGGACGCCGCCATCGTGCCGATACGCTGGCCGTTGTTAGCGGCAAAGGAGGCGTGGGGAAAACAAACATCGCGGTAAACCTGTCCCTTTGCCTGGCCGCGCGCCATCGACGAGTAACTCTGATCGATCTGGATATGGGTCTGGCCAATGCCGACTTGCTCCTAGGATTGACGCCCAAATACACCCTTGCCCACGTGATTTCCGGCTCGCGCACCCTTTCGGAAATCACCCTGACCGCGTCTGCGGGACTTCGATTCATCCCCGGTGCTTCCGGGCTTGAGCAACTCGCCAACCTGTCGGAGTTCGAGCGCCAAAGTCTCTTGCTTCAAATGCAAAGCCTCGAAAGCAGTGCTGATACGCTGGTTTTAGATTGCGGCGCTGGGATAAGCCGGAGCGTCATGCGCTTTGCCCAGTCCGCTCAGCGGGTGATGGTGGTTACCACTCCGGAGCCCACGTCCATGACCGACGCGTACGCCACAGTGAAGGTGCTGGCTCACGAACAATATCGCGGCGCGGTAGGAATTCTGGTCAACAAGGCGATCGAGCGCACCGATGCCGAGGCGACCTATCGACGCATCGCCGAAGTCGCCAAAAGATTTTTAAATTATTCAGTTGCAAATTTCGGATTCGTGTTGCAAGATACGTTTGTTGTGCAGGCAGTGCGAGCG
>JBKJYI010000299.1:0-7587 GCA_046715855.1 Phycisphaerae bacterium | reverse complement strand
GTCATTCTGAGCGCAGCGAAGAATCTCATCTTCATACGTGAGATCCTTCGCTACGCTCAGGATGACACCTCCAAGTTTTTTCAACCCCTCGTCGCTGTGATTTCCATCACCGTTTTTTCTTTCCCATTGCCCACGCCTTCGAGCATCTTCGTCGTGAACTTATTCCTGTTTTCCAGCGTCATGATCCACTTCACCGTTTGCTTACCGCCCGTGGCCGGATCGTCAACTTCGCCCGTATAAACAAGCGTCCTATTCGCATCGTCATACTGCCCGGCCATGGTATCAATCCCCGAGCCGAAGTTGTCCACCCAAGCGGAAACGTATTGCTTCTTCTGATTGTCGTAGCCGTGCCAGCCCATCCACTCGAAGGTCATGCCACCCATGTCGGTGCGCGAAGTCTCGACTAGGAAGCGCCCCTCCATCGCCCACTTGAACTCGGCCGTCCCTTTCGACTCGCCGCTGTCTTCTTGCGGATACTTGATGCTCAGATTCCACGTCCCGGCCAGCTGGTCGAGCTTCTTATGGTGCTCGCCGGGTGCGGCCATCTTCATCCATGAGTCCATGTCCGCGGCGCTGGGCTTGTTGTCTTTTCCTTCCGGTTTTGCGTCGGCCTTGCCCTTGTCGCCGACCTTGGCGTCATCCTTCTTCGCCCCCGCCGGGTCCGCCTTCTTCTCCGCGGGCTTCGACTTATCCGGGGCTTTCTCGTCTTGGGCGTAAGCCAGCGACGCACATAGTCCGGCCACAAGCAAGATTGACCAAGTTTGTTTATTGCATGCCTTCATATTGATCTCCAACTGAACGGTACTGATTCAACTGCGATGCAGCAGCGCCATCACTTCGCCACGGGTCCGGGCGTCGCTCCGGCACAATCCGCGCACCGCCGAGGTCACCATGATGCTTCCGGCCTTCTTCACGCCGCGACAGGTCATGCATGTGTGCGTGGCCTCGATGACCACCGCCACGCCCTTGGCCCGAAGTTTTTCCGTCAGCAGGTCCGCAATCTGCGACGTCAGCCGCTCCTGCACTTGTGGCCGATGAGCGAATCCATCCACCACGCGGGCCAGCTTCGATATGCCCACGACTTGTCCGTCGGGGAGGTAGGCCACATGGGCCTTGCCTTCAAAAGGCATGAGGTGATGCTCGCACATGGAATGGAAGGGGATGTCGCGGAGCACGACCAGATCATCGTACTTCTCGACAAAGGCGGTACTGAGATATTCGGCAGGGTCCACGTTCAGCCCGGCGAATAGTTCGGCATACATCCGGGCCACGCGATGCGGCGTCCGCTGCAGCCCGTCCCTGTCCGGATTCTCGCCTGCAGCGATGAGAATTTCGCGCACCGCTTTTTCAATACGTTCCAGATCCACGGGGGAAGAGTATAAGCCCAGCGCAGCGGGCAGGAAATTCTCAGAAACCAGAATGCGTGTGGCATGCCCAAGCCCAGTCTCATCGGGCGCCGGCATGTTTCCGAAACGGTCATGGCGGCGCTTCGCTTGGCCATGCCACCCTTGAATTGACGGGAGGAGATGCTCGAGGGGCGCGGCATGGTCGTGACGGTCAGCTATTTACCCGTCGGTTCGGGTGGACTTGCGATTGAGGTTGGGTCCGGGATTGAGGTCGTGGGAAATGTGCGGCGAGCGTTCGATTTCCGTGATCATCGCTCCGCGGCGCCACACCCGGACGTCACCGGTGGACTCGGAAAGTGTGATGGCGATGCTTTTGGTGGTGGCCGTGATCCCTGCCGCCGAGGCATGACGCGTGCCCAGTCCCTGAATCAGCTGCTCTCCGGCCATCGTGGGCCGAAGCGTCGCGCACGCGGTCATGATCACACCATTGCCCTTGAGAATGAATGCCCCGTCGAGCTTTGCGATCTCTTTGACGGTGTCAGTGATCGAATCATCCATGATATTTCGTTCTTTTTCGGTGTAACCGCGAAAGGGATTGATTCGGCCCTCCAGCGAGTATTTGAGCACCTCCTTGTGATCGCCGACCACGAAAATCGCCCCCACGGGCTTGCCTTCACGCCCTTCGTTGGCCAGTTCCAGCGCGATCCGCAAGACTTTTTCAAACACCGGCCTGCGGATGTGTTCCATGAGCGAGGGCTGACCTACCGACTGGAAGAGCTCAAATTCTTCGCCCACCCGCATGGTAACGAGGGTGTCCACGCCGTGACCGGTCCCGCCGGCTACGAACACGAACACGTCGCCAGGTCGTAGAAGTTGCTGCGAGAACGCGAGAAGCGTAGCCATTTTGATCTGACCCATTCGAGTCAGGTCAAACGCAGGCACCACGAGCTTTTGCACCTTCATGGAATCTGCGATCGACTCCTCCTCGGCGGTCTGACAGATGAGAACGATTTGCGTGGGCGGGGACAGCGCCGAAATCAGCCCGTGAAGGTCGTCGATTGCGCTTACGTAGGCGAAGAAAGTCCCTGCGGAAACGGCCTTGGCCACCTCCGCCGCCGCGACGATGATGGGACGCGTAAAATCGCCGTCGGCTTTGGACACACGAAACTCCAGTCAGCAAGGCGGATGGGACACCTGATCCTTCGCGAGCACGATGGTTCTGGCATGCACACCGCCCTGCACTATACTCATCGGCGTGTTGGGTCTCAAGCAATCAGATTCGCGACGTTGGACCGCCTCGTCCGGTGATATCGTGCATGGGACGGCCTGAAGTTTCCCCGGTCTCGGGAACGGAAGTTCGCCCGGCGAGACTCTCGCAATCCCACTTGTCTATCCTTGTCCTTCCAGTCGTTGTTTGTGCTTCCCTGGCGTCGATAGGGTGGATCGCGCCGCATGCGTTGCTGACTTCGCTTCTTGACGCCGCAGCCGCTTCCGTGGTCCTTGCGCCGGCAATACTTTTTGGTCACTCGCTACTTCGACTCTTCAAATTTCCTCCGCTTCAACGGCGGTGGATGTTTATTTATAGCGCCGCCCTCGGGCTGGGGTTTCTCTCCATCCTTGTCCTGCTTGCCGGCCTGGTGGGTGTGCTTGATCGCGATCTTTGGCGGGGCGCCCTGGTGTTCATGGCGTTGGCCGGGGTGGTATCATTGCGCGGTATTGCCATACCGTCTGGTCTTCGGCCTGAAGAGACTGGGAATGTCGCGAAGGAGGCACATCCTGCCAGGCAATGTTTGTGGTTCG
The DNA here is from genome assembly GCA_046715855.1 of Phycisphaerae bacterium. Lineage (GTDB taxonomy): Bacteria > Planctomycetota > Phycisphaerae > UBA1845 > UBA1845 > CAZAMB01. The sequence continues at coordinate 4,441 of JBKJYI010000299.1, read as the reverse complement.
TCGCTGCGCCGTTCCTTACACTCGGCCTTCTGGCCGCTTCCAACCCCCCGGGAATGATCTGGCAGGAAGAGGGAAATGGTTACGATGTCCTGGAATACCACCTGCAATTACCCAAAGAATACTTGCAGAACCAGGCCATTGGATACGTGCCTCACAACGTCTATGCCAATTTCCCGGCCAATATGGAAATGCTCTATCTCCTGGCTATGGTGGTTCATGATGATGTCGAGGATATTGGCACGACGGCCAACATGATTCATTTGGCCTTCGCTCTGCTCACTGTATTCGCAGCCTGGGCGATTGGGCGAAATATTTCTTCGCATGCCGGGATCGCAGGCGGTCTCGTTGTTGCCACCTGTACCTGGCTCGAATACCTCAGCGGGCTCGCTTACGTAGAAAATGGCATGCTGTTTTTCAGCATGTGCGCGATAAGCGCTATGTTGCAGGTTTTCCATCACAATCGCTCGTTGTTCCGCTGGCCGTTCATTGCGGGACTGGCGGCAGGCTTTGCCGCTGGCTGCAAATACACGGCCATTCCGATGATCGTCATGCCGATTGCCATCACGTGGTTGTTCCAACCGGTCACCTGGCATCGCAGGCTCGCGAGGGCTTCCATATTTCTCGTGTGTGCCCTGCTTGCAGTGTCGCCTTGGCTTGTTAAAAACTGGCACTATACAGGCAACCCCGTGTTTCCGATTGCCAACCAGTGGTTTTCCATCTCCGCGCCCAATTGGAGCGCCGACCAAACGGCACAATGGAATCGAGCCCATTCTGTCGACGCGGACATCGGCATTGGCCATCGGCTCACTGCATTCTGGCGCAGGATACCCGCAGACCACGAGCAGCGCTTTGGTCCGGCCATCCTAATCCTGGGACTTCTGGGACTCATCGCTCGGCCTCGCAATCGAATCGACGCCGCGCTAATCGTCGTATTGCTCATCCAAGCAGGGGTGTGGTTATTTGCTACTCATTTGTACTCTCGCTTTGCCATACCAATGATATTGCCACTTGCCGTTCTTTTTGCCCGTGCGATTTCATACGGGGCGAGCCCATATCGCACCTGGGCGATCTCGGCGGCCTTGATTGTGGGAGCAGGCTGGAACTTCACATTTGCCGCGCGACGTCACGCGCGCGAATCCGCTTCGGGTGCACCTGCCTCGTTTTTCCATGATGGTAAGTTGCCCGGCTTTGATTACATCGGTTTCGTGAACCACGAACTGCCCGGGAGTCGAGTGTTATTAATTGGCGACGCCCGGCCTTTTTATATAATCCAGTCGGGCGATTATTGTGTCGCCTTCAACCGCAACCCTTTTCTTGAGCGCATCCTTAGAAATGATGGGCCGCATACGATCATGGGCTGGCTCCGCGACAACAATTATTCTCATCTCCTGGTTCATTGGGCCGAAGTGCGGCGCATATCCAACACTTACGGTTTCAGTCCATCGGTCGGCGAAGAGGAACTTGGAATCGCCCTTGGCAAACTCCAGGAATCAGGACTGCGACTCCTACGCTCCTTTGCGCATCCCGGCAGCTCGGTGATCCGCTACGTGGAACTCTACGAAGTTTCCGCTTCCGGCGGCTGACTCTATGGATGCTCGACGAACAAATCGTTGGATGCAAGCCGTTGCTGTGGCGTGCATCTTCCTTTATTGCGTCATTTTTCTGGTCAACCCGCCGCAATGGTTCCCCGCAGTCTTGCGCAGCGGTATCCGTGAAACACAAGGCATGGTTGTTCGTCACATAAACGACGGAGTCGGGACGATTTATTGGAAACCTGCACCCAAGGAATTAACCAGCGTCATCTATTTCCTGTTTATTGCTGGCGTCGTGCCGCTTTTTGTTGCCCGCATTGCCGGTCGAGGTCTTTCTGATGTGGGCTGGCGATCGCCAAACAAACTCGGACTCCGCTACTTCATTGTGGCAATAGCCATCGCGGCGCCTTTCCTGGTTTGGATGGTAAGCAGTCCAACCATTGCTCGACCATATCTAAGTCAACTCGACCGATTGGGGTTTTTACCATTCGCTGCATTTTATCTGATCAACATGTTCACGGAGCACCTGCTGCTTCACGGCGTGGTCCTGGGCCTGGCCCGCTCCGATGGCCGCTGGCCTGATCCCGGGCCTATTCCAGCTCCCGCAAAAGGAATCATTGGGGTTTTGCGCTGGCTGGGCCTGGCCAATGACGCTGCATTGCATCTTCCGTCCGAGAGCCGCCGGCTCATGAATGCCTGCACGTGGCTGGGTCTTGCCCCGGGTTGTATAAGGCCGATGCTTTTTTCCGCATTTCTCTTTGGCATGGTCCATCTCGGCAAAGACACCCGCGAACTGATCCTGGCTTTTCCCGGCGGACTGGCCCAGGCCTACATTGCTTATCGCAGCAACTCCTGGTTCACGCCGCTTCTCATTCACCTCGCAACTGCGTCCGCGGCTTTATTCATGATGATATGGATGCGATAACTTGGCCGATCAAGAAGGACATTCAACTCGGTCTTGCTTTTCCGGATCGCTTAACTTTTTGGCCAGCCCCATGCCCGCGACAAATCCACTCGACCAGGCCCATTGGAAATTGAATCCCCCGATCCGTCCGTCCACGTCCAGGATCTCTCCCACCAGAAACAGGCCCGGGCAAACACGCGATTCCATGGTTCGCGGGTCAATCTCCGTCAGCGGCACCCCGCCGGCAGTCACTTCCGCAAAGTTGTATCCACGGCTGTCGCGCACCGGGAGCGGCCAATGGGTCAATGCCTCGGCCAGCTTTCGCCGCGCCTCCCTGCTCAAGTGGGCCATGACGATCCGCGCGTCGATGCCCACTTTCGCAAGCACCGCCTCCGCCAGTCGCGCGGGAATCAATGTCGCGAGCGCGTTTGCCAGAATTGTCCGAGGCTGCGATTGCGACAATTCAATCAACCTGGCCTCGATTTCAGTAGGGGTGGCATTGGGAAGGAAATTAGCGAAAATTCCGACCCTTTTTCCCGTCAGCCTCGCCCGGTGCCAATGCCGCGAGACATCGAGTGCCCCCGGCCCGCTTACGCCAAAGTGAGTCCACAACATGGCGCCGCTATGCTTGAGCGGCTTCAAACCCTCCACGCACACAGAAAACTCCACGTCGAGAGAAACACCCGACAAGCCGGCGTGAAAGTCGCCTTCCAGAATCAGGGGAGCGAGCCCCGGTGTGGTGGCCACCAGCGTGTGCCCCAGATTCTTTGCCAAGGCATATCCACCTCCATCACTCCCTGTCTTGGGCAGTGATTTGCCTCCGGTTGCTAACACAACAGCTCTGGCCTGAATTTGCCCCTGCGAAGTTTCCAGGGTGAATCCCGCACCACACTTTTCGATGGCCAGCACCCGGTGGTCGGATATCACCGCAGCACCGCGCCGCTCTGCTTCTCCCAGTAACGCGGCCAGAACCGTCCGGGCGGAATTCGTGTTGGGAAATAGCTTCCCGTGCTCCTCGACGTGCATCTCAACGCCGATTTCGCGGAAAAAGTCGACGGCCTGTTCCGCGGTGAATGCGGCCAGCACCTGCTTGATGGTGTTTCGGCTGCCGCCCCAAAAATCGCTCGCCTGAACGCGAACGTTGGTGACGTTGCAGCGGCCACCGCCGGCTACGAGGATTTTCGATCCCAGCTTCTTCGTACCGTCGAGGGCGACGATTCGGCGTTCCGGCATCCTTCGCGCCGCAAAAATTCCGGCCGCCAATCCTGCCGCGCCAGCGCCTACCACGGCCACATCGACAGGGGATATTTGCTGAGCGGTTGAAGCTATCACGAAGGCGTTTCAAAGACACTGATCGGCCTTGGCGGCGAACACAAAATCGCTTTCCGTCAGGCCGTCGATTTTGTGCGTCCAAACCTCCAATCGCACCTTGCCCCACGAAAGATACACGTCGGGATGGTGGCCTTGCTCCTCAGCCATCTCCCCTACGGCGTTCACAAATTTGAGTCCCTTGGCGAAATCGGGGAAAGTGTACGTCTTCACTAGATGATGATCCCGTTCCACGGTCCATCCGCTAAGCTGCTTCAGCAGCGGGGTATACTGTTCCTTCGAAAGGGGGGGATGCCCGCCCTTGCAGGGAACGCAGTTCTTCTGAGCCAATTCGGACATTTGGGGTCTCCTTTTTTGCCGCGTACGGTTGGTCCTATCCGTGACTTCATTATAACTGAACGAAGATTGAGTGCCTGAGGCTGTCGAGGCGGGCAGTTCGCGTGTTACCCGCGACGCGGAGTTATGAACTGGCTGGGGCGGGTTTTGCGATCTCAAAATTTGGTTTTGATCTGTCATCTTTTTTTTCGCGGGTGGGGTGGAATCCGCGTTTGGAGTGCGGCAACGCGGTTTGGGGATGGACGCAAGGCAACGAGGGAAGAAACCAGCAAGGCCAGGCTTTTCGGTTGTAAGTCCCTTAATTTTGTGCACGTGCAATACTCCGTAGGCGGAGCTTCCG
>JBKJYI010000298.1:0-2779 GCA_046715855.1 Phycisphaerae bacterium | reverse complement strand
GATCAGTAATCTCTGCTCACGATTGAGAAAGTTGCGTTCCGTTCTGGTAGTATACAATTCTTTGATTGAACCATTTCTTTTGGGGTGATGGGGGTTGGCTGTGTGCAACGTACTCTTACAGACGAGTTTAGATGAATTACGTGATAGCCTCGATGTTGCCGGCGCATACACAATTCCGGATGACCGCGAGGAATACGAGGAGTTTCTCTCCACATGCTATCGACTGTTATCTGTCGCTGGAAAAAGCTTGGCCTTTCGTATTGATCGTGATCGTGAAGCGGTGTCGGTAGCGTTGTGCTTGCTATGCCAAGTTGCGAAAAGACTGCCATCGACGGATGCCGCTTTGTTACTAAATGCGTGTGCGCGGCTTGAAAAACGGACTCATACCGTTTCCTCCCAGAATATAGAGTACCAAATCTGACCTTGTGGAATGAATCGCGGCCGAAGTTGACACTTTTCTGACACTTTGCCGCGTTTTCGGGTTTTTCAAGAACGACCTGGATCGACGACGATATCGCCTAACTCGTTTTTTCGTCGTGGCTTCCGTCTACTGGGCGATACAGGACTTGAACCTGTGACCTCCTGCGTGTCGAGCAGGCGCTCTAGCCAACTGAGCTAATCGCCCTGAGTGCTAGGTCATTAAACGACTAGGACTCCTGCCTGTCAACCCACGACACTACCGCACGACAGGGTAAGTTTGCCGCTTAACCGTTGGCGGATTGATCGGTTCCGAGATCGACTTCACCATAGGACGGAAACGAAGAGAATTGATCGCAACCAGGTCCTCGCGGGCGAACCCTAATCTTTGAGATGAACCTCGAGCTTGCGAAGCGCTTCACACTCAATCTGACGGACCCGCTCGCGGGTCAAGTTGATCGCCGCTCCGATTTCCTTGAGCGTCAACGGTTCGTCTCCGCCCAGGCCATATCGGAGCCGCAAGATTTTTGACTCCCGTTCGTCGAGATCACTGAGCAGATCGACAATCAAGGCCGCCTGCGTCTCGCAGAAGAGCGCATCTTCCGGCGAGGGCGTCCGGACATCGGCCAAGCCTTCGGTGAGCGACACCCCGTTGACGTTCTCGCCGTCATTGGAAGGCGTGGACACCGCGCGCACCGCGCTTCGAATATGTTTGACCTTGCTGACGCTCATCTCCAGGCGCTCGGCAATTTCCTCGACGGTGGGCGCGCGGCCTTCGGTCTCAAGAAATTGCTCGCGCGTTTCTCGAAAGCGCGAGATCATTTCCACCATGTACGCAGGAATGTGAATGGACTTGTCGCCGATGATGAGGCTGCGCTTGATCGCCTGCTTGATCCACCACGAGGCGTAGGTGGAGAAGCGCGTGTTCTGATCGGGGTCGAATCCCTCGACCGCGCGGATCAACCCCAGGTTGCCTTCATTGATCAAATCGTTGAGCGGCGCGCCGCGCTTGGCGTACTTCTTGGCGATGTTCACCACCAGGCGGAGATTGGACTTGACCATCCGTTCGCGCGCGGCGGCGGCCTCGGATTCAACTTCTTCCTTTTCCGAGAAAGAAACTTCGCCCTTGGCGAAACGCGCCGCCACTAGCCGCCCCTCGCGCACGATGATCGCGAACTGCTTTTCCTCATCCGCGGAAAGCAGCGGGGACTCGTTGATCTGACGCAGGTAAATCTGTAAGCCGGTGTCGACAGCGATGGCACACCCTCCACGCTGGCAGAAAAATCCGACAACCCCCGGCGCTGCCGCCTAGCCATTGCAGCGCATCAGTCGGCCGGCGTCTCCGCAACCTCGTCTGCCGCCTCTTCCCACGGAGGCGGCGGAACGTGTGGAATCGGGCGGATCAAGCCGGTAGTTTCTGGACCCGCCCCGTGCAAACCGCCGCGACGCGTCTTGGGCATCGACGACACTCCGGATTCGGTGTCCTGTTCGGCAGACCACTCGGCGCGCTTCTTCGACAGGCCGATCTTTCGCTCCACCGCGTCCACCCGGAGAATCTTCACCAGAACCTTGTCTCCGATTTTGACCTCAGCGTGCGGGTCCTCGACCTTATGATCGGCTAATTCACTGACGTGCAACAGACCCTCAAGGTCCTCTTCCAATTCGACGAACACGCCGAAGTTGGTGATCTTCGTGACCGTGCCTTCGACGATCTGTCCGGGAATATAATTCTCCGGAACCGCCCGAGCCCACGGATCTTCGTGCAGTTGCTTGAGACCCAGCGCGATGCGCTGCTTATCTTCCTCGACTTTGAGGACCACGCATTCAATCGTGTCGCTCTTCTTGAGAACTTCCGACGGGTGGCTGATTTTCTTGGTCCAGCTCATATCGGACACGTGCAGCAATCCGTCGATGCCCTCTTCGATTTCGACAAATGCCCCATAATTGGTGAGGTTGCGGACGCGGCCGGTAATGCGCGTGTTCGCCGGATATTTCTCCGCCACGTGCGTCCACGGGTTTTCCTGCGTCTGCTTGATTCCCAGCGAGATTTCCTGCTTGTTCTTGTTGATGTCGAGCACGATCACTTCGATCGTGTCGCCCACGTTGAGCATTTCTGACGGATGATTGATGCGCCGCGTCCAGCTCATTTCGCTGATGTGCACCAGACCCTCAACGCCCGGCTCCAGCTTGATGAAGGCGCCGTAGTTCATGATGTTGACCACTTCGCCCTTCTGCCGCGAGCCCACAGGATACCGAGCTTCGACCTCGTCCCACGGGTTGACTTTCAGCTCCTTCAACCCCAGCCCGATCTTTTCATAGTCGCGGTCGAAGCTGACAATCTTCACCTCGACCACGTCATCGA
>JBKJYI010000297.1:0-3392 GCA_046715855.1 Phycisphaerae bacterium | reverse complement strand
GGGCAGGATTTGCAGCGCGTGGCCGGACTTGGCCTGGTCAACGAGGTCTTCGACCGCCGCAAGCTGGAAAGCATTCGAGGCCGGGTGGCCATCGGTCACTGTCGATATTCGACCACCGGCTCGTGCAGCGAGGCCAATGCGCAGCCGTTGCTCTTCTCCTTCGCAGGGGGCCAGGTCGCGATCGCTCACAACGGCAACCTGATCAACGCCGCGTTGCTGCGCCGCAACTACGAAGAGGTCGGCCACATCTTCCAAACCACCAGCGACACCGAAGTCATTATCCACCTGCTGGCCAAGCCCGCGCATCAGACCAAGGAAAATCCGCTGACGCACGTCCTCAACCACTTGCAGGGGGCTTATTCACTGTTGCTGCTATTCCCCGATCGCATGGTCGCGGTGCGCGATCCACTCGGTTTCCGGCCGTTATGTCTTGGGCGGATGGAGTGCGGTGCGGTGGTTGTCGCCTCGGAAACTAAGGCGTTCGACATGATCAACGCGAAGTACGAACGCGACGTCGAGCCCGGCGAGATCGTCACCATCGATGACGAAGGCGTGCGCAGCCGCCAATTTGGCGGTGAAACCAATGGACGCGGCGCAGCGTGCATCTTCGAGCAGATTTATTTCGCCGATCCTTCGAGCCTCGTCTTCGGCGAAAACGTTCACCTGGTCCGTGTGGCCATGGGCCGCCAGCTGGCCCGGGAGGCCCCCGCAATCGCCGACCTGGTTGTGCCGATTCCAACTTCGGGACAGTGCGCAGCCGTGGGCTATTCCAACGAGAGCAGCATCCCGTATGGTCGCGGCTTCACCACCAGCCACTATGCACTCCGCTCGTTTATCATGCCTACGCAGTCCGGGCGCGACTCGGCCGTGAAGATGAAACTCAACGTGATCAAGGAAGCGGTCGCGGGCAAGCGGCTCGTCGTGGTCGAAGATTCCATCGTTCGCGGCACAACGACGCGGATCAAGATCGGCGCGCTCCGCGAGGCCGGCGCAAAAGAGATTCACCTGCGAATTGCCAGCCCGCCGATTCGGCATCCATGCTATTTCGGCATCGACTTTCCCAACCAGAAAGAGCTGATTGCGTGCAACCGCTCGGTCGACGACATCCGTAATTTTCTCGGCGTCGATTCGCTGCATTACCTTTCGATTGACGGCATGCTTTCGTGCGTGAAGATGCCCCCCGAAAAATATTGCACCGCCTGCTTCTCCGGCAACTATCCGGTGAATGTTGACGAGCCGGTCGAAAAGTTCGCCCTCGAACGCGGGCAACTCAAAATGTTCACCTGATTTTAGTCACGCAGCTTCATCGCGAAGTGGTGCGATGTAATGTCCATCCCCTTGTGCAGGTAGAAGCGGTGGGCCGCGAAGCGATGGACGCCGCTGTCGAGATGAAACTGGTCGCAGCCGGATTCGCGGGCGAGCGAGATGAGCCAGTCCATAAGCTTGCTGCCGAATCCATGCCCGCGCGATCTCTCGGTGCTCACCAGATCATCGACATACATCGCCTTGCCCCAGGCCAGCATTTCAAAGAATCGAAATCCCGCCACGGCCACGACTTCGCCGTCTTCCACTATGGAAGCAAGTCGGTAGCCCGCAGCCATCTGTCCACGAATTCGCGCGACGAACTCATCTCGCAGCAAGTGCGGACGCAGCTCATGCATCACCGGGAAGCAGCGCACGATAGCGGCATCCGACTTGGCTTCGTGAATTTCGCAACTCATGGCCGATCACTGCCTAGGACTTTCGTCCAGAACATTCTGAATTTCGGCAGTTCGTCGCTGCCAGCAAACATATTAAGCGCTTCCACAAATGCCCAGCAAGCTATCCAACAGCGATCAATCAGTGCAAAATAATTGCATTAGCCCCACTCAGCGGTGGAGCGATTGCTCTTTCTTCATACAATAGATTCGGCGTTGTCTTCGGCAGCGGTTTCCGCGACCGCGGGTTGCATTGAAGTCCTGGGCGAGTGGCGGAATGGCAGACGCTGGGGCCTTAAAAGCCCCTCCGGCGAAAGCTGGGTGCGGGTTCGAGTCCCGCCTCGCCCAATCCAAATGGAAGGCAACGAGGCAACAAGGCAGCAAGGCAACGAGTCGATGCAGGACGGCATACAGGGAGCACCAAGTGGAACCAGCAGGGGCAAAAATGAGCCAATGGAGCAACGCAGGATGGGAGCGGGTCGATGCCGCGTTACGGCCGGTACTGCAGGAGAAAATTCGACTCATCAGCGAGTTGCTCGGCCCTTCCCTTCTTTCCATCACTCTTTTCGGCGAAGTCGTGACCGGCGGTTTTGATCGCCGTCTTCACTCTGTGCGCAGCGTCCTTGTTCTCCAGTCGGTCGAATTGCCTTTACTTCGCCGCCTGGCAGAAAACGGCCCGCGCCTCGCCAAGGCCGGTATGACCGCCCCGATCGCAGTGACCACCAAATACATTCAAGAATCCCTCGACACGTTTCCTCTCGAGTGGCTCGAAATTCAGCAACAGGGCGTCACCGTCGCAGGCCCCGACGAGTTTTCCAGCCTGGTCCTCGAGTCCGAAAACATCCGCCTACAATGCGAACGCGAAATCAAGCGGCTCCTCATGGGACTCCGCCAGGCCTTACTCTCCGCCGCAGGCAAGGTAAATGCCGTGGGTCTCATCGAACGCGACGCCACGGACAACTTGATGCGGACGCTGCGCGGCATGCTCTGGCTTCACGGGCGGCATGAACATCTGTCTGCCGGGGTCGTAGTGCAGGAAGTTGAAAAGATTCTGAGCCTAAAACTCAACGGAGTTCGCTCGGCGTTGGATCGTTCCGCGTGCCACGACTGGAATGAGTTCGACCGGTTCTACGCCAATGTGGAAGTTCTCATGGGCAAAGCCGATGCACTGTGATTGTTCAAAAACAGAAGGCGCCATACCCAAGTCAGACTGGGGTGCCATGCCCAAGCCCGGCCTTACCTGGCGCGGGCATGTTCGAAATGGAACATGGCGGCGCTGCGCTTGGCCATGGCACCCGCCCACTGGTAAAGCTGCGACCTTGAGAGAACGGTCAGAGATGGGTTGGACTCTCGGCCTGCTCATTGCAATTGTTGCGTTGCTCCCATGCACCGCATTTGCTGAAGTCAACATTTCCGACCCCGGCACATTCGTCATAGACAAAGCCAACATCATCAGCGACCAGGTCGAGCGGCAACTCGAAGGCTGGCTGCGCGAGCTCGAGCAAAAAACCACCGCGCAGGTCAAGCTCCTGACCGTGCCCACCACCGACGGCGAGCACATCTTCACATTTTCCATGCGTCACGCCGAGCGTTGGAAGCTTGGCCGAAAGGGCAAGGACAATGGTGCACTGGCTGTCGTGGCATTGAAGGAACGGGAATTCAAACTCCTCACCGGCTACGGCCTCGAGCCAACTC
>JBKJYI010000296.1:0-3434 GCA_046715855.1 Phycisphaerae bacterium | reverse complement strand
GGTGTTGGCGGCCATTCTGTGGATGGCGAGCAACGCCTGTCAAGCGAGTCCGGCCGAACTCGCGCGTGCGCGCGCCTTGGTCGATCAAGGTAAGGCCGCGGAGGCGTATGAAATACTGGCGCCGCTCGAGCCACAGCTGGCCGGCGATATCAATTACGATTACCTGCTCGGGATCGCGGCGCTCGACAGCGGACGTCCGGACAAGGCCACACTCGCGATCGAGCGGGTGCTCACCGTCAATCCCGATTTCGCCGGCGCGCGCCTGGATTTTGCGCGTGCCTATTTCTCGCTCGGTAATTTCACTCGCGCCAAGACCGAATTCGAGATCGTTCTCAAGCAGAATCCGCCGGAGACGGCGCGCGTGACGATCCAGAACTATCTCACGGCCATCGAGCAACGCGTATCGGGGAAGCGCATCGGCGCAAGCGGTTATATCGAGGCGCTGCTCGGATACGACACCAATGTCAACAACTCCGTCGCTGAATCGGAAATCTTTGTACCGTTATTCGGAGTGACCCTGACGTTGTCGCCGACCAGTGTCAAAACCAGCGATGCCTATCTGGGTCTGGCGTTCGGTGGGCAGGCCAGCCAGCGCCTGACTCCGGCGGTGTCAGCTTTTATCGCCGGCGATATTAAGCACCGCCGCCACTTCGATGCCAGTGAGTTTGATACCATTAATGCCGACGTACGCACCGGTGTGACCGCGGCGCAGGCGGCGAATAGTTACAGCCTGGGCCTGCAACTCGGCCGGCTGTATCTTGACGGCGCATCAAATCGAAATCTCCTCGGGCTGACCGCGGAATGGCGGCATGCACTGAACGCCAAAAACCAGTTCGGCGTATTCGGACAATACAGCCAATTACGCTATCTTGACCCGGCTGTTGAGGAAAACGACGTCAATCTGGTATTGGCCGGTCTGGGGGGTGTCCATGTGCTGGGAGACGGCGGCCGCTCGGTGCTGTTCGGCAGCGTGTACGGCGGCAGCGAGCAGGCGACCAACGGCCGGCCGGACGGGGACAAACGGCTGCTGGGCATGCGCCTGGGTACCCAGTTGCTGACCGCCGATCGGCAAACGTTTTCCGCCAGTTTCGGGGTCCAATCCGGCGAGTTTTCCGAGGAAAATCTGGCCTTTCTGGTCAAGCGCAAGGATATCCTCTACGATATAAACATCGGTTACACTTGGCGCCCATGGGCCATGTGGAGCCTACGGCCACAGCTGGTGTACATCCGTAATGATTCCACTGTGCCGATATACGAATACACGCGCACCGATATTTCGTTCTCCGTGCGACGTGACTTTCAGTGAGGAGCAAAGATCGCTAGCGGATGCTGAAAAACCTGGTTTTTCGGCAACCAACTGTTTGCAACGGCCGTTTTTTGCTTTCGAGGTGGCGTCATGAATACAGCTTCTCGCGGATTCAAATCGTGGTTGGGCGCGCTGGCGGTGGTCGTTGTCGGTGTGCTCCCGCTAAATAGCGCCTGGGCGCGCGCCGAGGTAGGGCGCGTGCAATTCGTGCACGGCGACGTGCAGATCATGGGCGCGGGCGGCGCACGGCGCGCGATGCTGCAGCGCGAGCCGGTCTACGAGGGCGATACCCTGATCTCGGCCAAGTCCGGCTATGCCCAGTTGCGCATGGTCGACGATGCAGTGATCGCCTTGCGTCCGGACACTGTGTTGCGGATCGACACCTACTATTATCACACCAGTCAGCACGATGGCAGCGAGCGCGGTTTCTTTTTCTTGCTGAAGGGTGGATTTCGCGCCATTACCGGTGTCATCGGCCAAAACAACAAACAAAATTATCTGGTGACCACACCGGTCGCCACCATCGGAATCCGTGGCACCGATCATGAACCCATGGTTATCCCGCAGCCGGCGCCTGGCGAAACCGCGATCGGCGAACCGGGGGTGTACGATCTGGTGAATGCCGGCAGCGCGTATATCAAGACCAATAAGGGCAGCGTCAATATCAATCCCAATGAAGTCGGTTTTGTTGCAGATATCGCCATGGTTCCTACCATCCTGCCTAAGTTGCCGGATTTTTATAAAACGTCCGCGCGGCCTATGGCGCGGGCTAAGACCATGGGGGGGCAGCCAGTTCGTGTATCGAACCGACTCGATGATAAGGTAAAGGCCGCGCCCATGCCGGTCAGTAATGTCGATTCGTACGTTGTGGCTGCGGATCAAGGCATCAAGCAGCCGATTCTCGACGCCAACGGCGATGTGAATCTATCCGCGCTTGGCGTTGGCGCGGTACTCGCGCCGCAGGGTTCAGGCGTGGTCGGAGCCGATATTTTTGTAAACGGGTCGAATCAGGTGGTGAGTTTGAGCAGCGTGCACGTTAACGACGGCAGTCCTAATAGGGACGTCTTTCTCGCTGCGGATCAATCGCTGGTGGCGATCGCCGATAAAAGCCTCGGGGCCGGCCATGCGTTCATTTCTGCCAACGGCCAGCTGGTGGACAGAGGTGGCTTGGCCAACGGCATCCAATGGGGCCGCTGGTCCGGCGATATCGTTCGGGTCGAGGACGGACATCTGGTGAGTAACTTGGGCAGTTATCATTATATGTACAGCCCCAATATAACCACCCCGACTCAACTCGCGGCGATTACCGGTTCGTATTCATATAGCCTTGTTGCCGGCACCTCGCCGACCGACGAAGGCGGGAGGGTTGGACGTATTACCTCGGCGAGCGCTGCAGTGGATTTTACCAAGCAACAGATCACCAATTACAGCATTGGTTTGGTCATTCCAGCCGCTCGCACCGAAACCTGGTCGGCGTCCGGCAGCGGCAGTTTCCAGCAGTTCACGGGCAGCAGCGGCATCGCGCTGGCCGGGACGTGCGCCGGTTGCAGTGTGCACGGTCCGACCGCGGCGGCCGGCAGCGCGCATGGCGCTTTCGTCGGCTCGCAGGCCGACACCATGATCTCCTCGTACAATCTGCAGTCCAGCGGTAACAGTGTGGTCGGCACCGCCGTCTTCCAGCGCTGATTGTTAACAGCATAGACCTTGTAGTTTTGCCAACGAGGCGATGCCGCATGCGCGGCATCGCCTTTTTTATCGCATTCGCAGAGAGCAGTTCCGATTTCCCTGTTAACCCGATATCGATCAACGCCTAAGGTTTTGTGACTGAACATATGCCTTATTGGCGCCTGTGCGGGTTTTATTTCTTTTATTTTGCGACCCTCGGCGTGGTGGTGCCATATTTCAGCCTGTATTTGCACTCCCTCGGGTTTGGACCGATCGAGATTGGCAGTCTCATGGCGCTGTTGATGTTCTCGCGCATCGTGGCACCGCTGATATGGGGCTGGATCGCCGATCATCGAAGCCGACACATGGCGGTGGTGCGTCTTTCGTCGCTGCTGGCCATCGTCAGCTTTACCGGGGTGTTCATCGGTACGCACTTCTGGTGGTTGGCGGCGGTCTTGTTGTT
>JBKJYI010000295.1:0-2537 GCA_046715855.1 Phycisphaerae bacterium | reverse complement strand
GCCGCTTCGCACCGAATTGCTTTTGCAATGGGGCGCTCGCGTAAGTTTCGGTGCCTTTTGCGTCTCGGAGGCCGGCGCGGGCAGCGACGCCCGGAGCATCTCTACGACTGTTCGCGAGACTGCCGACGGTTTTCGCATCAACGGCGAAAAGATGTGGGTCACCAATGGTCTCAGCGCGGGTTGGCTTTTCGTGCTTGCGAAATTGGACGGCGCTCCGCACGAGAAAAGCTACTGCACGTTTCTGGTACGCGGCGACTCGAAGGGCCTCACCCGCGACAAAATCCACGGCAAAATGGGCATCCGCGGCAGCGAAACCGCCGTCCTGCATTTCAACGACGTGCTCGTCTCGCGCGAGCACCAGGTCGGCGAGCAGGGCAAGGGCCTCCTCGTCTGCCTGTCCACCTTGAATGGCGGCCGCATCAGTATTGCCGCCCAGGCCTCCGGCATCGGCGAGGCCTGCCTTTCCGAGATGGTCAGCTATGCGCGGCAGCGCGAGCAATTCGGCAAAACCATCGGAAAGTTTCAGGCGGTCGGCAACATGATCGCCGACAGCGTCGTGGATTTGGAAGCCGCCAGGAGCTTGATCTGGCAGGCGGCCTCCACCGTCGCGGAGGACCACACCAACCGCGCCGCAAGCGCGATGGCCAAGCTCTTCGCCTCCGAAGCGGCCAACCGCATCGCCTACCGCGCCGTCCAGGTCCACGGCGGCACGGGCTATGTCCACGAATGCCGCGTCGAGCAGCTCTACCGCGACGCCCGCATCACCTCCATCTACGAAGGCACCAGCGAAATCCAGCGCATCGTCCTCGCCCGCGAACTCGCCAAGTAGCGAGCCGCGAACTTGCAAAGTATCAAGCCGCGAATTTGCAAATTAGCGAGCCGCGAACTTCAGTTCGCGCGGATTCACAGAATCCGTCACGCGCTCGCACGAAAGATCACCCCCCCTTATTAAGGGGACCAAGGGGGTCGCTTGCTCTCACCCCCAAAGTCATCCCAGCAACCGCAACGTCGCTCCACCCTTCTCGACCTGATCCACCGTGCACTGCTTCGGCGCTTTGTCGGGCCGCAGGCGCACCAGCTTCGTGCCATGCCGAAACCGATCGCCGGTGAAATGGTCATACTCGACCTCGACCACCAGCTTGGGCTTGAGCGGCTCCCACTCGGTGGATCGCTTGGTGCTCCATCGACTCGGCCCGCCCGGCGCACGGCCACTGAACCCTGCGCCTCCGCGAAGCGGCAGCACGATTTCCGTATGACGCTTCCGCTCCTCCGCGTTGAAGCTCGAAGTAAAGCCCACGTGATTGAGCTTTCCGGCCTCGTCGTAAAGACCCAGCAGCAGCGAGCCGATCAGCTTGCCGTTAGTCGCATACCGAAATCCACCGACCACGCAGTCCGCCGTCCGACGATGCTTGACCTTCTGCATCCCGTCGCGCTCGCCCGAGCGATATGGCATATCGGCGCGCTTGGCGATTACGCCGTCGAGGGTCCCCCCGGCCGACTTGAACCAGCGTCTTGCCGTCGCGATGTCGCGGGCCGCCGGCGAAAGCCGAATGCTCGGAGCCTTCTTCAAGTATTTCGCGGCGAATTTCTCGAGCCGCTGCCGCCGCGCCGCCAGGTCCAGCTTGAGAAGCGACTTGCCGCGCTCGTCGGCCAGCAGATCGAAGACAATCAGCATCGCCGGACTCTCGGCCGCCAGCTTGCGAATGCGGCTCTCCGCCGGATGCACGCGAAGCAGCAATTCGTCGAACGACAATTTGTCTTCGACCGGCACCACGATCTCGCCATCGAGCACGAATTTTTTGGCCCCTACGCTCCGTAGCACTTCGACAAGCTCGGGAAAATATCGCGCCAACGGCTGCCCGGCCTTGCTCTGCAGGTAGACCACGTCGCCGTCGCGAAACGCCAGACACCGAAACCCGTCCCACTTGGGCTCGTACTGCCACTCCGGCCCCACCGGCAGCACCTCGCGGGACCGCGCTTCCATTGGTGCTAATGGAGGTTTGAGTTCGAGAGCCATAGGACATTATTGGGGAGGCAACAAGGCAACGAGGCAGCAAAGGCGGGGTGCGGGGAAAGCAGGAGCGGCGTTGAAGCGAGACTTGCAGATCGCTTTGTTCTGGCAGTTTTTGTTTTTGCGTGGTCCGGATCATCGCTGCGGCTCCAAAGCCTTGGTGAGCGCGTACCTCTGGCGCTCTGTATTCCATAACATGGATGGCGCGCGGAATTGGATGTGCAATTGAGTAAGAAGGCTTGCGAATTAAAGTCGGCGACGAATGCACGTGCAATCGGGCGACATCAGTGCTCGATCATCGCGACCCCATCCATCGCCTGAGCGATGATTGGGCCACCCGGCCTTGGCCTGCCCGAAGGCAGTCCGCAGCGAATGGCGTTGTGCGGCGTTCGTCCCCGATTACAGCGACGGGTCCGCGGTGGATTTGCACCACCTTCCTCGTGTCCGATCCGATTCGGACGCCGACGATCGCGACTATTCATACGGATCACGCCTGAACCTCGTGCGTGAGCCAATCCGTTCGACA
>JBKJYI010000294.1:0-3507 GCA_046715855.1 Phycisphaerae bacterium | reverse complement strand
TTGCGATCCCAGCCATTCCATGTATCTGTTTGGATTTCAACGACGTTCCCGTTCCTCCGGGTTACTTTCGCATCCACAATGCGCGGCCCTTCCAGGCGGTTGGGATTTTGACTCTGCCAGCGTCTTCCATGCCATGTGCTGTTCACCTTCAACTGGCTGGCCGGATCGCTCTGGTTTGCCGGTCCAGCAGCGTTGGCCGTTCCATCCACCGGCGCCGCGCTGATCGGCTTGAGTTGAATGGACTTCAACTCGAACTTGCCTTGATCTGCCCAAAGCTCGATTCTTCCGGGGTTTTTGTCCTCCTGGAATCGTTTCGGTAGGGGCCTCAATACGCTCAAAGCTTTACTGACAAGTGATTCTCGAACGGAAAGAAAAACGCAGAATTCTCCGGTGTCTTCGGACTGTGCATCAACCTCGACCCTTTTATTCTCCGGCACGGGAACGCTGATACGGAGTGGTCCACTGCCCTCAATCCTCTGAGCAACAATTTTCAAACGATAGGGTTTCGAAGCGGATGCGCCCGCCTCGACGGGTAATCGTGTTGCGTCGATGGCTCGGGGAGTGCTGGAGCTTTTGGCAACCAGGTCGTCCCCCCAGGGCACGATGTCGCCTTCCTTCAGGAATTGTTCGCGCTCTAATTTGACACTTTTCGCGGCGTCGAAGTGCTGGGACTTGGTGTAGTCTCGCAGCGCTTTTTCATAGGCCTTGTCCAGGTTTTCGATCGCCTTCTGCGCCCGGGCCTGGCAATTTGCGACGTTTCGAACCACCGGCCATGTGCCCGAGTTGAGGAAGGAGATTTTCGCCTTCTTCAATAACTCGACTCCATCAAGGTCGGCGGCCGCGCTAAACCTGACCGTATCTCGCTCGATTTTGTCGAGCACATCCGCTCTTACGGCCTCCATCGCTTTTTCATAAGTTTCGCGCGCCCTGGCGAGTGCTGCGCCGATTCTGTCCTCTTCACCGAATGCGGACGATGCTATAAAAAGAGAAAAGAAAGATCGGACGAAAACAGGAATGACTGCATAGAACCAGCGAGTCACGGAGACCTTCCCTTCTCGGCGAATGATGAACGCACGAAATCGCCTCCCGGCCCGGTCAAAACACAATCGACCAAACCCAGCTTAGAAAAGCGGGTAAATGAAGGGAGCAAGGGGCGACGAGCCGGCGAAGACAATGAGCGCGCCCACCAGCAGCAGCACGGCCATCAACGGCACCAGCCACCACTTTTTTTCGTGCTTGACGAACAGGAAGAACTCTTTGATCAGCGATTGCTTTGCCATGACCCGAAACAACTTCTGTATTGGCGTTTCCTCTCCCTGGCCCGAGGGGGAAGCAGCCTCCCCCCTTACTAAGGGAGGACTAAGGGCGGTCAGTTGTCCCCCACTATCGTACCGTCACGCGCTCGACTGTCCGCAAGCCGGCTTCCAGAGCCACGCTCCGCTTCATCCCGGCGTCGTAGTCCACCAGCGACGGCTTGTGGGTGACAATAAAATCGCCGATCACCAGTGCGTCGATGCCGGTGTTCACGAACGTATGGTAGGCATCCTGCGGCGTGCACACAATCGGCTCGCCGCGCACGTTGAACGAAGTGTTGATGACCACCGGCACGCCGGTGAGCCGGTAAAATGCACGAATCAGTCGATAGTACCGCCCGTTGTGCTCTTCGGTCACCGTCTGCACCCGGCCAGTGCCGTCTTCATGCGTAACCGCCGGAATCGCCGCCCGCTTCTCGGGCCGCACCTTGGGAACCAGTAGCATGAACGGCATATCCATATCCTGCGGCATTTCGAAGTATTCGTGGGCATGCTCGCGCAGGACCGCCGGCGCGAAAGGCCGAAACGCCTCGCGAAACTTCACCTTCGCGTTGATGGTATCCTTCATGTTGTTGTCGCGCGCATCCGCCAGCAACGAACGCGCCCCCAGCGCACGCGGGCCAAACTCCAAACGCCCTTGGAACCACGCCACGACCTTGCCGTTGGCAATCAAACGCGCGGTAGATTCCAGCAATTCGTCCTCGTTCTCCGCTGTTTCATATATCGCCTCCGCCCCGTCGAGCACGGCCTTGATCTCTGCATTGCTAAATTCCGGCCCCCAAAGCGCATGATGCATCTCGAACTTGCGCGGCAGCCCCAGCACAGTGTTGGAAATATAAAATGCCGTCCCCAGCGCGCCGCCCGAATCCCCGGCCGCCGGTTGAATAAAAATGTTCTCGAACCCCGTCTCCTGCATGATCCGCCAGTTGGCAACGCAGTTGAGCCCAACACCACCGGCCACGCAGAGATTTTTCATGCCCGTTTCGCGGTGCACGTGGGCGGCCATCTTCACCATGATCTCTTCGACAATGCCCTGGCCGCTACGCGCGATATCGCGGTGGAACTCGATGAGCGGGGCCTCCGGGCCGTTCTGCGGCTGGCCGAAAAGTGCCTCCCATTCGCGGCTGATAGTGCGCTCAGTGGATCGATCATGAACAAAATATTTCATGTTGAGCCGAATGCTGCCGTCGTCCTTGATGTCCACCACTTCGCGAAACTTGTCCATGTACTTCGGCTTGCCGTACGGCGCAAGACCCATCACCTTCCACTCGGCGTCGTTTACGCGAAACCCCAGGTACGCGGTTATCGCACTGAACAGCAAACCAACCGAGTGCGGGAAGCGCAGCTCCTTTTTCAGTTCGATCTGCGTCCCGCGGCCAACGCCCCACGCCGTCGTGCTCCATTCACCCACGCCGTCGGCGGTGATGATCGCCGCCTCCTCAAACGGTGAAACCAGAAACGCACTGGCCGCATGAGAAAGGTGGTGTTGGCAGTAAAGAATGTCCTTATCGGTGCCGAGTTTTTGCTGGATCTCGCGCCCAATACGCAAACGATGCCCCAGCCACAGCGGGATGGCCGTTAGCCACTGCCGGTACGTCGCCGGCCAACTCGCGAGGATCGTTTCCAGAATGCGATCAAATTTAACCAGCGGCTTCTCGTAAAAACCAATGTGATCCACTTGATCAATAGTGATGCCGGCCGCCTGCAAACAATATTCAACAGCCCGAGAGGGAAACTCGTGGTCGTGCTTCTTGCGAGTAAAACGCTCTTCTTCCGCAGCGGCCACAAGCTGCCCATCGCGGATCAGTGCCACGCCGGAGTCATGGTAGTAACATGAAATGCCCAGGACGATCATAATAAATTTCGGGTTTCGATGTCAGCTATCACGCTTTCGAACATACGCCGCCCGGTAAATGGCTCGGCCTTCCTTGGTGTACTTAATTTCAAAATTCGTGCCTACGAAATCCGGCGAAGTCTCAGAAGCAGCCTCATCCCATTGAATCTCTTGAAAGGCAGGATGGCGATCGAGCACCTCGGCAATGTGCTCAAAGTATTCTGCATGATCTGTCTGAATCAGCCAGCGGCCGTCGGGA
The DNA here is from genome assembly GCA_046715855.1 of Phycisphaerae bacterium. Classification (GTDB taxonomy): domain Bacteria; phylum Planctomycetota; class Phycisphaerae; order UBA1845; family UBA1845; genus CAZAMB01. The sequence continues at coordinate 101 of JBKJYI010000294.1, read as the reverse complement.
ACAAGCACACGTGCGACGGCGTCCGCAAAATCGTCCTGCACCAGGCGACGTTTGTGGTGGCGCTTCTTGGGCCACGGATCGGGGTGGTACAGGTGCAACGT
>JBKJYI010000293.1:0-3751 GCA_046715855.1 Phycisphaerae bacterium | reverse complement strand
GGACTACAACGCCCTTATGGATGCCGCCACTGAGGCCTGGAAGGACGCTTGCCTGAATACCGAGATCATCCAATCCGTGTGCGCCGCACACTATTTAGATAGCGCAGTTAATTAATGGGATGCGTATAAGCCGTTCTGGATGCGGCGGAAAGAAGATGACTCCTGGGAGGGCCTCAATTGGCGGCTAGCCGGTCCCTCAGCCGAGTCTCGATGACCCGCACGCCGCCGAGGCACACCACCGCCGAGGCGTACCAAACTGGCGTGTCGTCCAGCACGAAATAACCAAAGAGGGCTGGCCTACCGCACCCGGGCACAAAAGGCGTATGCGTACGCGGTCGTTCCGCTCCTGCATTCGCAGAACCAGCCATTGCCGTTGGGCTGGCTCGCACCCAAGTTCCCGCTGCACCAGCAGCCTCCAGATATCAGCTTCTTGCCTGCTGGACAGCTGATTTGAGCAGGTGTTGGAAGAAAGCCCGATTGCACGACCTCCAGCCCGATATCAATCTCGCCAAATTGGGTCAAGGTCAGGACGGGTGTCCACGTCGTGGGTCCCGTCTTCCGTGAAAACTCGAGACCGCCGCTCGTGCCCATGTGGAGAATCCAGGTACAATTTCCGAAGGCATTGGCGCAATTGTTCTGAATCAGCCGCAGAGTTGCGTCGCCGCCGCGAAGGGTCAGCTGTCCGTTTTCGCCGTCCCACGACCCTTGAACATCGAGTTTTGCAGCGGGATCCGCCTTGCCGATGCCCACCTTCCCATTGCCGTCACCCAGCATGACGACCAGTGGGTCACCGAACATGTTGCCGTCCGGCCGAAACGTAAGATCGCCGTGAAGGCTACTCATCGTGGCGGTAAGTCCCTCTGCATCAGCGAAGGCCAAGGTTTGCTCATTTCCTCCGCTAATCAGCAAGCCGTCGCTCCCGGCGGAGGCAACCTCAAGTTGGGCCTGGGGACTCTGTGTGCCGATGCCGACTTGGCCAGACGCGTCCACGAAAATGCCACGCGTTTGGAGCGAATACGGCGAAGGCGTAATCGGCTCGCGAGGCACGAGCGACGTGTAGGGGCCATTTGGGTCGCCGTTCTCGCGGATCTCGACCTGTAACCAGCGCGCGTCGCCATTGAACGCGGCGCTTCCGAAGTCCAATGGAACGCTGAATAGGCCATTGGAAACTGCGATCGTGCCGATGGACACCATATCACCCACCCGGTCCACCGGATCAGTGCTCGTGAGGTGACTCCACAACGAAAAACGCGCGTCGATGAGCCCGTTCACGGGCACGCCGTGATGCTTAAGTTGGCCCTGGTAGGTAAAGGTTGTGCCCACTGGCGTTGGAGTGCCGGCTATTTCTGCCTCCGTATGTTGTCCGAGCATCACGACGATAAAAAAAAGGGGCGCTGCCTGCATGTTGTTCCTCCTGATCTCTGGAAAATGCTTCTCTTGCGGGCCTACGCGGGTCACCCCGCGATGTACTCGACAGATCCTCACTCCGCAATTGTAAGGAGATCGCGAATCGGAATTCAATGCTGCGCGTATCCCTTACGCCGCTTATTTGCTGCCTTCAGGCCCGCAGATCATAGCGATACTTGTTACATCCGTCGCCGGGAGCGTGGCTTCCAGCCTTGCGTGGCTGTTTGAAGCGGTTGCGGGAAGCTGAAAGGTTTGACGGCAGGTTTGATGCGAGAAATGATCGATTCATCGATTTCGTGCAGTGGACGGGTGGCACGTCCATTGACCGCAACCAATGGGTGGGGTCGCGATGATCGAGTGCTAATGTCCTCCGGGCAAACTTGCTTCCGGGTGACTCGCCCCTGTTTCTTTCAGCGCCACATCAAGCCTTGATCGCAAATATCGCTTAAACTGCGCGCGCCCCTCATGTTATGAAGGGTGATGAATAAGATCGGACAGACTCACGAGTCCAACCCCACCGGCACCAGCGTCCCCACAGCATGTAGCAGTAAACCGGAGTCCACCTACCACGCCAAAACAGTACTTTTCCAAGCGAACCCATTGTCAAACTGGGCAACTCGACTCTTGCGTACCAAAATCCGGTTCCCGGAACCCACCTTGCTGCCTCAGCAACCCCGTTCCCAGCCTCCTACGCAGGGATTCGGGCTCGACCAGGGAAAAAAGATGACGGATCAAAGCCAATTTCGCCTTGTTGCCTTGTTGCCCCTTTGCCTGGTTGCCTACGTGCTACCCAGCGACCTCAGGAACCGGAAGTCGAAGATGCCGGTGTTGTGGCCGTCCGACCAGTCGAACTGGATCGCGTACGTGCCCACGAGTTTGGCGGAGACGACGCGGACGCCGGTGGGGTCTTTCTTGAGGATCCGCAGAGGGTTGGCCCCCTGTTGGTCGCGCTCCGTGCGGCAGCTCGCGCAGGGGCAGATGCGACGCATCTCGTCGAGCGAAAACTCGCTCCGCCGGCCGTCCTTCCACTCGACGATCAGCTTCTGCTCGGCCAGCTTGACCTTGAGGTCGGCCGGCGTGACCGAGTCGTCGTGCGGGCCGCGAGCCTGGTTGGGCGTAGGCACTCCGTACGGCGATTTTTCGTCGGCAGGCATGGAGTGGAGAATAAGGCAACGAGGCTGCGAGGCAACAAGGCAACAAGGCGAGCGGAAAATGAAAATTGGGGATCGGAGCGGCAGAAAATTGGGTGGCATGCTCAAGCCCAGCCTTACCGGGCGCCGGCATGCAATCGGCGAGAACAGGGCGGAGCTGCGCTTGGCCATGCCACCCGACCAGCACTGCTCACGGAGGCATTGGCACAGAAGCCTTCTTGCCTTGCTGCCTCGTTGCCTGGTTGCCTTTGGCTTAGCGTGCGTAGAAGACGACTTCGTATTCGTAGAGTTCGGAGCGGAGGACGCGGCGGAGGCGGGCCTCGATGCCGTCGCCGGTGCTCACCTGGGCTAGGAGTTGACCGAGCATGTCGGTGCCAGTCAGCCAATACGGTCCCAGTGACACGAGCATGTCACCAGGCTTGAACCCCGCGCGATCGGCCGGGCTGCGCGGCTCGACGCCCATCACGATTACGCCGCCGGCGCGGCGCAGCAGGAACCGCCGGGCCACATCCTCCTTGGCGTCCTCGACGGTCAGCCCGAGCCGGTCGTGGGCCAGCCGCTTCCCGTCGGGCTTGGGCGCCTCGGCAAGTGCGAGCCGGATTTCCTGCGTCTTGCCGTCGCGAAGCACGCCGAGCCTGGCCGTTTCCCCCGCCTTGCGGTCGAGCATGGTGACGAGAAAGTCCACCGCCCGATCAACGCGCTTGGCGTTGACTGTGCTGATCACGTCGCCGACGCGAATTCCGGCGGCGGAGGCCGGGCTGTCCTCGCGGACCTCGGCGACGGTAGGGGGGTCGGTGCCGTTGATGTGGAAGCCGGTCACCACCTTGTTGAGCTTTTCGGAGTCGAGCACGCTCGGCAAGATCTCACGGAGCTGATCGACGGGGATGGCGAAGCCGATGTTTTGCGCGTCGGAGCGGATGGCCGTATTAATGCCGATCAACTCGCCGAGAATATTGAGCAACGCCCCGCCGGAATTGCCGGGGTTGATGCTCGCGTCGGTCTGGATGACGTCGCGGTAGACAACACGGCCGCCGACTTCGAGCTCGCGGTGCAGGGCGCTGATGACGCCGACGGTGACGGTGTTGTGCAGGCCCACGGGGTTGCCCACCGCGATGGCCTGCTCACCGATCATAAGATCCTCGCTGTGCCCCATGGTGATGGGCTTGAGGGGGCTGGGCGGATCGATCTTGATC
>JBKJYI010000292.1:0-12942 GCA_046715855.1 Phycisphaerae bacterium | reverse complement strand
GGCAGACCGATCCCGTCTGCCCCGCCTGCAAGCTTGAATTCTCCTGGTGTGACGCCGCCCCACTGGAAAAGCTCACCTGCGCCAAATGCAACTACCACCTCTATGGCCTGTCCGACTCCCGCTGCCCGGAATGCGGCACCAGTGTCAACTGGAACGAATCCCTGCTTCGCTACCGCACCGCCCAAAAACCTCTATTCGAATACCGCTGGCGCGACCGGCCCATCCGTTCTTTCTTCCGTACTTGGTTGCTGGCCTTTCGGCCTGGTCGCCTATGGCGAACGATCGACATTCATGATCCGCCTCAAACGAAGCCTCTCATGATTTGGACCATGTTGATGGCCTTTATGGCCACTGTTTCCCTTCCGCTTGGAATGACACTTGGCAGCTTCATGCCTCAGACGCTGAGATATCTGACAGCAGGCCCGTCGAACTGGTCATGGGCAGGCCTGGAATTCCTGTTGCATGCGTTTGGGCGTAGTTTTTTGGGGATTGTTTTTCGACCCGGCTTATACCTGACCCTGGTTTTCCTTTCCATCTGGTGGGTTTTCAGCTTTCTCGCCCTACTCGTCTTCCGTCAATCCATGAACTTGTGCAAGGTGAGAACCGGTCACGTATTCAGGGTGATCGTTTACGCTATGACGACAGCGATGCCGATTTTTGTTTTCTCTTTTTTCTTCCTCGGTGCGTTGATGCGATTTGGCAGGTCCAGCCGTCCGACGGGGTTGGAGTTCTACCCGCTGCTCAATCTTTTCCTTCAACCACATGGACTCCCGGCCATCGTTTTTCTTCTCTTTGTGGTCTGGTCTATCCGACAGGGCTACAGGAAGTACATCAAAATGCCTCACAGCGGGGCCGTCGCCATTGCTTCTCAAGCGATTGCTATTCTCGCAACCATATCAATCCCGCCCGTCGTGCTTTATCTGATAAATGGTACATGGTGACGACTGGTCTTCGACGCCACCTTTTTAACCGGCCATCGTTTATCGCGATCGAAGCGCTATCTGCCCGCGCACCGCATGTTCTCCTGATTGATAAACAAGTCGGAAAACACCGCACGTTTCAAACTCGCTGGCACGGCAGGAGATACAGTTCAAATTTACGCTGATCGCAAAATGCGAAGAATCTGCGCGCGCTCCAAATGTTATCTTGATTGATGAAAACGACCCGAGAGGCATCCGCGCATCCACAATCTACAATCGAGAATCGCAAAGCGACAATTCGAATCCGACTTACATCAAAAACGGAAGTCCGGCGCAGCTCAGAAGGCGAAGCCACCAAAACCGCGTTTCCGCTCATTCCGGCCGCTTTCCGGTGCGCGCGCACAAAAAAAATGCCAAAACAAACCCAATCCTAAACGGCGCGCAAGTCAAAAAATACTTCCTGCGCGATCTCTGCGACTCTGCGGTGAACCAGGCCTTTCTTGCCCGGCTGCCGGTTGCCCCACACAATCGACCATCATGCAGACTACCACGACATTGCTCTTGCGCGGGGCGCGCGTCATCGACCCCTACACCGGGCGCGACGAAGTTGCCGACATGGCGATCGAGAATGGGCGGATTGCGGAGCGTGCGCCGAAGGGCGCGGAGGTGATTGATGCGACCGGGTGGATTATCTGTCCGGGGTTGATGGACATTCACGTCCACCTGCGCGAGCCGGGACAAGGCCACAAGGAGACCATCGAAACCGGCACGCGGGCGGCGGCGGCCGGAGGCTTCACCTACGTCGTCTGCATGCCCAACACCAACCCGCCGCTCGATGAGCCCGAGCGCATTCGCTGGGTGATCGAGCGGGCGAGTGAAGTCGGTTTCTGCGAGGTGGCGCCGGTGGCCTGCATCACGCGGGGCCGGGCGGGCAAAGAACTCACCGACTTTGCCGCGCTAAAGGCCGCCCGGGCCGTCGCCTTCAGCGACGATGGCAGCGGAGTGGACGATGACAACGTCATGGCACTCGCATTCGAACAGGCCGCGCGTTGCGACGCCCTGCTCATTCAACATTGCGAATTCCGCGCTCTTTCGGCTGGCGGCGTCATGCACCTGGGCGAAGTCTCGCTCCGGCTGGGCTTGCCCGGGCTCGATCCCAAATCCGAAGAAGCCATGATCGAACGCGACATCGCACTCTGCCGAAAAACGCCGGCCCGGTACCACGTCGCTCACATTTCCACCGCTCGCGCCATCGAGCTGGTCCGCCGGGCCAAGGCCGAAGGCCTCTCCGTCACCACCGAAGTTTGCACGCACCACCTGATCCTCACCGATGAGGCTTGCGCGACTGCCGACTCCAACACCAAGATGCACCCGCCGCTCCGCACCCAAGGCGACGTGGACGCCTGCCGGCAAGGTCTTGTCGATGGCACCATCGATTGCATCGTCACCGATCACGCCCCGCACACGGCCGAAGAAAAAGCCGTCGGCTTCTTGAAAGCCCCCGCCGGCATCATCGGGCTGGAAACGGCCCTCGGACTCGCGGCCAAGGCTATGATTGACACCGGACTGGCCGACTGGCCCCAATTGATTCACTGGTTTTCCGCCGGTGCTGCCCGGGTGATTCGACGCTCACCACGACACATTTTGCCCGGTGCGGAGGCGGAACTCACCATCATCGCGCCGAATGAGTGCTGCAAGGTCAATGCCCGCCAGCTTCAATCAAAGAGTAAGAACACGCCTTTCGATGGCTGGGACCTGCCTTGCAAGGTCATAGGAACTGTCCGGGACACACTGGTTCAATGGAACGGCGATCCTCCTTCTGAGTCTACTGGAGTTGCAAATTGAGCTTCGCGTACGACAAAGATAAACATCGGGCTACCAAAAAAAGCGGTATGCGGCCTCCCGCACGCTTTCCCCTATCTTCACATCGAATTAACCATTGCCTCAACTTGCGCACGCAAATGTCCGTATAATTCGTGCTCACTCCCAGCGAGGGGTCATACCGGGGCAAAGAAGGGAATGAAGGATTGTTCATGAGCGGTGGCAGAAACTGCCCGCTTTGGTTGACAGACGCGACGCGCACGGTATAGTCCGACTCCTTCGGTATTCACGTACCGCCTCGCAGGAGAAAACCATGTTGCTGACAATCGACGCCCCGGTATCTGGCTTGCGGCCCGGCGCGGATAACAATGTCTCCACGGATGATCGTCGCTGCGCCTCGCGCGAACACCGGCCTCTGGCCGCCGAAGTTCGCCCCGTGGGCCTCTCCGAATCGCACCGTTGTCCCGTCGAAGACATCAGCGAGGGGGGATTGTTTGTGTTCGTGCCGCTTTCTTACGGCCTGAATGTCGGACAGCGCTGCGAGGTGCAGTTTTCTTCGACCAATCCTTCGAAGTCATCCCCCACCGATGAAACCTGCTACGCCACAGTCGTGCGCACCGAAGTGATCGAGTCCGATTCCGGCAAGCGCCTCGGCGCCGGCCTGCGCTTCGACCAACCGCTTTTTCTCTAGGTCGACCGCGCAGCTTGATTAATCATCCCGTCGCCCGCCGTAAACCAACGACGCGTAATAGAGCAATGTAAGGATGGCCGTGAGCGTTGCGGCCACGTACGTCAATGCGGCTGCCGACAGCACCTTCTTTACGACCTGGTCCTCTTCGACCGTCACCATTCCCTGCTGCACCAGGATCTCACGGGCACGAGCCGAAGCATTGAACTCCACTGGTAAATTCACGAGCTGGAATAACACGAAGACCGTAAACAGACCCAGCCCCGCGATCGCGATATACCGGCCATATGGATGAGCAGCACTCATCACCACGCCGATGATCACCAGGAAGATCGATAGGTTGCTGCCAACCGACGCCATCGGCACCAACCCATTACGAATGGCCAGTGGCCCGTAACCCGTAGCGTCCTGAATGGCGTGGCCCACTTCGTGTGCGGCTATGCCGAGCGAAGCGAGGGACCGGCCATGATAAACATCCGGGCTCAGCCGCAGCACCTTGTGCTTGGGGTCGTAGTGGTCGCCAAGGAATGTTTTTACGGGTTCGATGGCTACGCTGGAAATTCCGTAGGCATTGAGAATCCGCTGGGCCGTCTCCGCCCCGCTAAGCCCGCTTCGCGCCGCGTATTGCCCCGCCTTAGCGTACGCGCTTTTGACTCGAAACTGCGCCCACATGGCCAGCAGAATCGCCGGGCCGACATAAACCAGGTACATAGGATCGAAGATCATGAATCACTCCTTTGCGGTGCCAACTTTGCTCAGCAATGGCTGGCTGGCCGCAACGATATTGTAACGATTCCGACGATTTGGGTATCCCCAATCTCACAGATCGCATCAATGAATACGTGCGAAGTCCCGCAAGGTTTCACTTCAGCCTCTGGCGTGCGTGAGGTGCTTTGATCATTGGAGCAATGGGCCTTATTCGCGTGTCTCGAATAAGGGAGCCGAATCGGTCTACGATGTGATTTAAGGCTCGTGGTTTAGGGCTGTTCAACGCCATCGATGTAATCGGTGACAAAAGCGACTGTTCCGTCGTCGTTGTAGACCGTGGAAATTCCCTGGCGCAGGCCTTTGACGAACATGACCTCCATGTTCTTGCGCCCGTTGGCGTGATATTCGACATAAGGGCCGTCCCACACTCCGTGATTGATGTGAATCTCGCGGGCCTTTTCGCCATTGGGGTGAAACGCGGTCCACACGCCGTGCTCGACGCCGTCGCTGTAGCCGCTGTTGGACCACTCCGCGCCGGTGTTGTACCACTTGCGCTGCGGCCCATGTTTCAAGCCGTCACGGAAAGTGATTTCGGTCCATTTTAATCCCGACTCGTACCACGTGGTGGTGAGCCCATGCGGCACAAACTCGCCGTCGGCATTGCGTTTCCCTTCAACGCGCTTGCGAGGCGCGCCGCTATCGTATTTCTCTTCGCGGACTTCGATGTCCTGCTCTTTTGGTCCAACCGGTTTCACTTGCTCGTCGGTTTTGGGTTTCTCGTGATTCTCAGGCTGCGCCTTGTCGAGTTTTAGGGGGCGTGACGTCGCCTGCGTCTCGTCGGGTTTGGGGTCATGCACGCGCTGCTCGGGTTTGCATGGAGGAGTAGCGGCAGTGGATGTTCGCTGGACGGCAGGAAGTGGAGCGGGGGAGGCTGCCGGTTCGGCACGGTTCACTTTGCCCGAGGTGCAGGCCCCCGCGGAAACCAAACTCAACAGAAAACTCAGATTCTTAATTCGCATGCGCAAATCCTCAACAACCGTGCCCATAGTTTGCGTAATGCGATTGGCTTCTGCAAGTCCCCGGCTGGAAGCCGAGCCCGTTGATGTGTTCTGTTTTTGCTGACCTTTACGAGATCGAATGGGAGGCCGCAAGTCCTGAGTAACCATGTTCAATTATCAAAACCAAAGCGGGACGGGTCTATTGGGACCGTCCCGCTCATCGTTTTAGCGTGATTTGTCGAAAGATGTTACGAATTTCTCACCAACTAATCATGCGCCGTTGTCGGCCGGACCACGATACGGTGCGGCGCCGTTGACCAGGCGCCTCCCAACGAAACTCCAATGCCCACCAAGAGCGCAACCAGCGTCCACCAGGAGGCGTTGCGAACCATGCGGCGGGCTTCTTCGACGTCCTGACTATCCACATTCGTGTTCGCGGCGTTGTTCGTCGGGCTGCCGGTTCGGGCTTGACTATCCCCTTGCACGCCGGTATCCGCCGTGCGAATAACGCGGTCGGTATCGCCTGCCCGCTGGCCGTCCAGGGTCATGGGGAAGCCGCCAGGTCGACCGTAATTGGCATTCGTTGCCATGTAGGAATCCACGGCTTTGTCCAAAGCCATGCCGGTCCCACTGCTGACCACCGCGAAGCCGAAGATCGCCGTTACCGCCCACATGACAAAGGCATGCAAAAGCACGTCCGGACTGCGGACCATGCCCGAAAAGCGGCCCACAACGCATCCGCCGATGTACAATGAGATGGTGCCGGTGATCAGCCACCACAGCCCGGCCGCGATGCTGATTCTTTCAGGATTCGTGCCCTCGACGGCACTGGTCACGTCGCCGGTGGTTGCGCCCAGCGCGATGCCGAGAACAGAAAAGAGCAACTGGAGGCTGATGGCGGTCACGGCACCGGCAATCACCGCTCCCCAGTTGGTACGCTTCAGCATGGCGCTGACATACGTCGTGTCATCTCGAACGGTGGTGTCCCTGGCGGGAGCATGAGGGTATGCAACATCTGACATTGTGTCCTCTCTTTCATTATGTAAACCGTACCTAGTACTTTCACGTGGCCAAGAGTACTAATTGAAGCGTTCCATGATGGAGGAATGAAATCCGCTTAAAATTACAACCAGTTTCGGCGTACCGCCGATTTATGCGTGTGATGCACTTTTGGACAAGCAACAAAGACCAATAAAAAGGCCCGGAGACACAAGACACCGCGCCAAGCTTGTCCTGCGCTCCGGACCGCTGTTTCCTACCGAGTCAATTCAGCCGCTTTGTCAGCAACCCTGCTCTACCGCGAACGACGCGAGGACGACGAGCGCCCTGAACTGCTCCCGACGTGGTCGTCATCATCGTCTTCGTAACGGCTGGACGAGGAAGAACGACCGCCGCGCGCGTTGGTGAATTGCCCGCTCTCGTCGCAACGGAGCCCGATCTCCGCCGCGATTGCTGAAAGAGCCGCCACGGCTTCCGCTCCGGCTCGAGCCGCGATTGTCATCGTCATCATCGTCGTTGTACCGACTGGAGGAGCGACCACTTCGCGTTCCTTCAAACTGCCCGAATTCGTCGCGTTCCTGCATCTCCGCGGAATGTCTACCGCCTCGGGCACGATCCTCATAGCTCAGGTGGCTGCCGCGACCATCGCGCGAGGACGACCGGCCACGGTGGTCATCGTCGTAACGGCTCGACGAACGATTGCTGCCGCTGCTCGATCGGCCGCTCGCAAATTGGCCGAATTCATCACGATCGCGATTGCCAGATTGACCGCCACGGGTGCCGCTGCGGCTGGAGTTTCGATTGTCGTCGTCACCGTCGTCATAACCACCCGAAGCGCGGCCGCTGCTACTTCCGGCAAACTGGCCGAACTCATCGCGCTCCTGCATTTGGGCAGAGCGATGGCTGCCTCGGGCGCGACCTTCGTAGGAGCCGCGATTGTCATCGTCGTCGTCCTGGTAACGACCCGAGGATCGATTGGATCGACCACTTCGGCGGCTGCCGCCATCCTCATCGCAGCTCATGAATTGGCCCTGCTCGTCGCGGCAACGGTCACTGGTGCCTGCACCGCGATTGAAGCGGCTGCTTCTACCATCGCGATCATCGTCGTCATCGTCAAAGTTTGAACCGCTGTTTCTCCGGCTGCTCATGCCCCATGAACCGCTGCTGCGCGATCCACCGCTATCATCATCGTCGTCATTCCACCCGCCGCTTCGGCTCCTGCCGCCCGAGCGCGAACTGCTTCGCGAGCCCCCGCGATTGTCATCATCATCGTCGTTGTCATACCGGCTCGAACCGCCCCGCGATCCTGCGAGTTGACCATATTCATCGCGCTCCTGCGATTGGGCGCTGGCCCTACCGGTCCTCGAACGACCGTCTTCGCGATCGTTGTCCCACCTGTTTTCATTCGACCTGTTGGACCTGTTCATCGACATCTCCTTCTGGCCGTTGGTACTTGACCGGTTCCTGGTTTGAGACGTGCGCCTTGCACGTTCGCCTTGCATTCCTGAACTCGTGGTTGCATTTCGTCCTTTTCCTGAGCCGGCCCCGGTGTTCTTGCCGCCTGATGAGCTCGCCCGCGGACCGGTGCGCTGCGCGGCGGCACCGCCTGATGGCGACTGGCCGTTGGTTGCGCCGCGGCGCTGTCCGGCAATTGCACCGCCCTGGCCGGCCTGCTGCATGGCCCGACCGCGGCGCGCTTTGGCCCCGCCCTGGCGATTGGAGCCCGCGCCACCGCTGCGGCGCTGGCCCGTCGAGGTGGACCCGCTTGTGCCCTGAGCCCGTGATCGGTTCTGACCGCGCGCGGTGGAGGCGCCGTTTCGGTTCGATTTTGATGCTCTTTGGTTCTTGTTTCCTCCGGTGCGTGCTTTTGAGGTTGATTTCTTCCCCTGCCTGCTGCCTTGCGTTTTGCTTTGTGTCGATGGCATCGCTGTTCTCTCCAAAGGTGGTAAAATGGGTCTGCGTAACAGGTCTGATAAGAGTGAGAAAAAAAGATGACGGCCTAATGAAATTTGCCTGAAGCGCTAGGGGTTTGACTTAACTGGTTGTCGGATGCAATCGAAGGAAAACAAACCTCGCAAAAATCTCCTAAATTTCACGCTGCGCGGTCTTCCCGAACTCGAATATTTTCCCACGCCGCAGTCCCGGCAAACTGCGCTCGACGAAATCGGTTCAGAAGCCGGAAATCCCAAAAGCGGGCAATTCTGGCTCGGAGTGCTGGTGACGGTGGCCGGGGCGCTCGCGGCGCGTTGGCTTGCGGGCTGGTTGCTGAGTTTTGTGCTTTGGCCACGGTTGGTGGAAGAAATTCTTCACACCGTTGGCACGTTGGCCGGATTTCTGCTCGTGCTGCGCTGGTTGCACCGTCGCGGAACCGCCCGGGACTTGCGATTGAAATTGCTGGCTACCGGTGTTCCTGTATGTATGTCGTGTGGCTACTTGCTCCGCGGTCTTTCACCGGCCACGGGACGGTGTCCCGAGTGCGGAGCCCCATTCTCTTCGCGTGTTTGCGATTTACTCTCAACGAGTCCGGCAATTTCGGCTCCGAACTCGCCGAATACCGTATAATGGCGCCGCTGCACCGGGTGATCGGCAGTCAATTGGATATGGTGAACCGTGAAGCGTGTACGAATGGCCGAAGTGATGGACGATCCGCGCCTCGATTCCGGCGCGCACCGTCATGCACTGCACAGCCTCGCCCGCGCCAATCGTTTGCTTGGAGTTGACGCTTCGACAATCCGAGCTTTTTGTCGCCACGTCAGATCCTCCGGCTCGGTGCTCGATCTGGGGTGCGGCGGAGGAGCCCTCTTGCAACGTCTGGTTGAATCGCGTTCCTGCCCCCGCGTCATCGGCGTTGACCGTTCTGAGTTCGCGTTAAGATTGGCCGCAACGACTGTGCCACAAGGCTCGTGGATCGTAGCCGATGTACGGCAATTGCCGCTCGCCGCCGGGAGCATCGACGTGGTAGTGTGTACTTTGCTCCTGCACCATATCGACCCGCAGGACGCAGTGGCCGTACTGGCTGAAGCCGCTCGCGTGGCGCGCGTCGCAGTGCTGATCTCCGACCTCACTCGTTCTAGTCTTGCGTGGGTGGTGACATGGTTGGCGACCCGGTGCCTTAGCCGGTCATGGGTCTTCCACACGGATGGACCTCGGTCCGTCCGCGCAGCATACACACTGGGTGAAATGCGACATCTTGCTCTGCAAGCGGGTATGCAGAACGCCACGATCACTCGACAGTTTCCTTTTCGCATGTTGCTGGAGTGGCGTAAGCAGACCCCAGGTGAGGGGGGCGATCATGCGCTTTGACGTCGCGATCATCGGTGCGGGTCCGGCCGGATGCGCCGCGGCGCTCACCCTGGCCCGTGCGGGACGGTCGGTGATCGTGCTGGAAAAGAGAAATTTTCCTCGACATAAGGTATGCGGGGGGTGCCTTTCCGGCTGGGCCGTGGAACAACTTCGCGAACTGCTCGGTGAGCGATGCCAGCTCCCCGGCACCGCCAGTTCGCAAATTACTTTCGCAGTCGGTCGCAGGAGGATTCATTGTCTGTCCGAAGGGCGGACTCGCGTCGTGATGCGCGCCGATCTTGACTTGATGATGGCCAAAGCCGCTATTGGCGCAGGAGCAGAGCTTCGCTTTGGGCAGACGGCTGGGCTGGTGCGCACCTGCGGAAAATATGAGATGACCATTGGCGAAGGATCGATCCAAGCGAAAACCATTTTGCTTGCTTCCGGTTTGAGCGGGCTGGCGTCGAAGGCCGGATTTGATTCTCGATCATTCGGTTCACCCATGATCGGCCGGCAATGGCTGACGGCTGCGCCGTCGATCGGGCTTCGACCCGGTGACGTCGAAATGCACTGGCTTCGGGGTGGATATGTGGGACTGGCCGCACTGAACCAGAGCGACTGCATCGTAGCGTTTGCCATGAAGTCCGAATTCCTGGAGGGCCACGACCCGCTTGATGCGCTCCGGCGCATGAACCCCGGCGCGGAGGTTTGGGATCGCCTCAGCCCTTCGCAAGAAGGTCAGGTTCGCGGCGCTGCCGGCTTTCCGTTCGTGCCAAATCAGCTCACCCGGGCTAATGTGATGCTCATTGGCGATGCGGCCGGCTACTCGGAGCCCTTTAGCGGAACGGGAATTGGAATGGCGATTCATAGTGGAATCAGCGCGGCCCGAGCGATCATTGCCGGCGGCCAGCTAGCCCAGCACTACGCGCGGGCCATGCGTCCGCACCGTCGAACCATGTGGCGCACGCGAATACTTGGCGGCGCGCTGAATTCCGCAATTACACAGGGCTTAATGCACCATGCCTTTCCGCGTGCCGACAGCCTGGTTTCCAACCTGGTGCGCCGAGTGCACGTTCGGAGCTCGTTGTGATGCAGGGCGAGTGCTTCGTTCAGGGGATCGGCATCGCGGTTCCGCGTCAGTCGATCGCTCAGAGTGAAACCGAGACGATCTTCGCTCCGGCGATTCCCAATCCGCGCACCGCAAAACTGTTCCAGCGCATCGCCCGGCTCACCGGCATTGAGCGGCGGAATCTGGCCGCATTGGATTATGTCGGCGATGGCGTGGCCGCACCGCTGTATCGATCAAGCGACGTCCAGCCGAGCGGCCCCGGGATGGACGCGCGTACCGCCGTCTTCCTTGAAGCGGCAGAACCATTGGTGAATCAGTCTCTTGAAGCCTTTTCTCACGAGCAGCTCTCGCGCGTGGGAACTTTGGTCACCGTTACCTGTACGCATGCGGCTTCGCCCGGACTCGAGCAGCCGGTATTCGCTTGCAGTCCCATTTCGCATTCCGTGCACCGCTGGAACCTGGGCTTCATGGGTTGCTCCGCCGGGCTGGCCGGGTTACGGCTCGTTCACGGCAGCGCTGCCGACGCCTCACAATCCTCTTTAGTCCTGGCCTGCGAATTGTCCTCGCTCCATTTCCAATACACCGATGAGCTTGACCAATTGACGGCCAATCTGCTTTTTGCCGACGGCTGCGCCGCTGTTCTCCTGGGTCATAAGCGAACGCCGGTTCGAGTTGTGGACTGCGCGTGCATCACTCTTCCGGACGCGGCCCACCAGATGACGTGGTTCGCCGGCAATCACGGGTTGCAGCTGACCCTCTCGCAGGAGTTGCCTGAGACACTCGCGGCGCACATTCGCCCGGCGATCGAGTCGTTTCTGGCAGAGTCGCATACCGCGCTGGATCAAATTGATCACTGGGTGGTCCACCCCGGCGGGCCGCAGATTCTCGACAGCATCGAGCAAGCCATGAAACTCGATTCCCAAGCGCTCCGCTGGTCGCGCGATGTTCTGCGGCGCTACGGGAACATGTCTTCGCCCACCGTTTTCTTTATCCTCCGCGAACTGCTTCAAGCCCGGCAAACCGGACGAATTCTGATGGCCGCTTTCGGGCCGGGTCTGACGATCGAACTTGCGTTGCTCGAAGTCCGCGACTTATGATCGACGGAGCAATTGCACCTCCGGGAAAAGGTGTCAGGATCATTTTGTGGAAAGGATGTGATTGAAGATGATTTACCTCGGCGTTCCACTGCCAAAATCATCCTGACACCTTTTTCATGAATGCTGTTCTTTCAAAACTCTGGCTCTGGCTGTGGCATCTACTGCCCGCTAATCCAATTCTCGTGCGCGTAGTCTACGGTGCGTCGCGGCGGCAGCGTCATCTTTGGCTGCGCTTTGGATACCTGGCCGCTTTGGCCGGAGTTGTTCTTTGGCTGCAGATCCCTTCGGGCGACGAAAGCGCCTCCTTGACGGAGCTGGCCAAGAGTGCGTCGCAAACATTCCGCTATGCGGCCACCACGCAGTTGCTCTTGATGTGCTTCCTTGCGCCGGTGTTCACCGCCTCAGCCATCACCCAGGAGCGCGATGCGCAGACGTTTAACATCCTGATATCCACGCCGCTTACGTCGGGACAGATTGTTCTGGGTACGCTCATGAGCCGGCTTTATTTCGTGATCGTGCTCCTTCTGGCGGGCCTGCCGATTTTTTACATGACCATGATCTACGGCGGCGTAACCAGCCCTCAGATCGTGCAGAGCTTCGCGCTGTCGGCGTCAACGGCCATCCTCACCGGGGCGCTGGCCATCTTCATCGCTATGATCGGCGTAGGCACGCGACGGACGATCTTCTCGTTTTACTTGATGATCGCGCTGTACCTGCTGGCGCTCTACCTGATTGGCCGTTGGGACCGCACGTGGATTGCGGCCTCGACGCCGAATCTCGGGGGCGTGCGCATGAGCTGGCTCACGCCGCTTCACCCTTTCCTTTCGCTGGAAGTCGCCCTCAACCGAGTGAACGCCCCGCAGTATGCAGCACTTCCGGAGTATGGTCCGCTCGCGCGATATGCCCTCGCGTTTCCATCTACCGTGTATGTGATGTGGACGCTGGCACTGTCGCTGGTTTTGGTGGTCGTGAGCATGGTTTTCGTTCGGCGCGGAATCAAGACCGGCGAGCCGACAGTGTTCAGCAATTTTTTCGCTCGTTTCCGGCGGAGTGCCAGCGGCGAGCAGACCCGCCCGGCGCGCAACGTGTGGCATAATCCTGTGGCTTGGCGCGAGGCCTGCACGCGGGCTGCGGGCGGGCGATTTCTTCGGTGGGGAATTGTGCTTGGCGGATTGGTGGCCTCCATTATCGTGTTTGTTTATTACCTTCGCGGCGGAATGAAAGCGTCCGAAGTTCCCGAATGGCTGGCGGGCATCACCATGATCCAGTTCGCGCTTGCCATCATCATCGCGGCCAACACGGCGGCCACTTCGATCACCAAGGAGAAAGAATCGAAGACCATGGAGCTGATGATGACCAC
>JBKJYI010000291.1:0-3432 GCA_046715855.1 Phycisphaerae bacterium | reverse complement strand
ACATATTTCCCTTGGGAAAGCCCCTCGGCGATTGCCTCGCCGTGAGCCAGCTCATCCTCCACGATCAGCACGAAGGCCTTGTCTGCCATAACCGCCATTGTATCGCAGGATCGTCTAGTGGGGCGATGAGTTGCGATTCAGCCAAAAGGGGTCGGAAAGCAGAGCCTACTCGGCGTTTTTTTGAATTGTGCTCGTTTCGAGCGTAACCAGCGGCGTACGCTTCAATTTCGGAGTGTCAGCATTTTTCGCGGTAGACGCCGTCGGGCAACTGCTGCAGCCCTCTTCGCCGGTCATCGATCGCCACAAAAAACGGACGGTAAAGACCACAGCCGCCAGCGCCACGCTAATCGCAATGAAATCTTGAACGCCCATACGCTAAATGAATCGGCTCGCGATCTGGTAAGTCAATAGTGCGGCCATATAAGCCAAACCGGTCATGTAGGTAAATGCGATGAGCGGCCAGCGCCAGGAGTTCGTCTCGCGCTTGATCACTGCAAGGGTGCCGCCGCACTGGCAGCAGAGCGCGAAAAACACCATGATCGAAAGTGCCACCGCGGTATTGAATACCAGCTTCCCGTTGGGCCACGTGGCCGTCTGAAGCTGGTCGCGCAACCCGGTCGAATTCTCGTCCTCGTCACCGCCCAGGTTATAAATCGTGCCCATCGTGGCCACGATCACTTCGCGTGCGGGGAACGCGGCGATGACGGCCGTGCCAATCCGCCAATCCCAACCCAGCGGGCGCACCACCGGCTCGATCCACTGGCCCATGCGTCCCAGCAAACTTTGCCTCAGGTAGATCCCCGACTCGTTGCGATCGATTTCCTCGAGTTGAGCGTCCAGTGCTTTGTCAGCCGCGTAAACCTGCAGTGCGGCGTTGCCCGATTCGCCATGGCGGAAGGCGGCTTCCAGACGCTTTGAATCGCTTGCCTGCTGCAGCGCAATCCACTCCGGCGAATCTTCGGCCAGCTTGGCTTGGGTGACTTCCTGCTCGAAGTCTTCATCGATTTGTTTTATTTCTCCGAGCGCGCTCAATACACTCGGATCCACGAGCAGATCGCTCTGCTTCGCGCCGTTGCGCCAGCTGGGCGCAATCGTTGCCACAATTCCCGCATGCTCCGCGGTGGCTTGATCGCGCAGCGCATCGTGCGTGGTCGCCACGGCGGCCGAACGCGGATAATAGCCCATCGCCCAGATCACAATGGTCACCGCGAAAATCAGCGTGCCCGCGGAGATGCAAAACGCCCGGCCCTGCTCATAGACGCGGAAGAAAACCGTGCGCAGCGAGGGCCACTTGTACGCGGGCAATTCCATCAGAAAGGACTGTGCCGGCCCCTTGAGCACGGTGCGCTTCAAGAAAAGCGCAACAGCGATTCCCACGACCGTGCCGATCGCGTACATGCTAAGAAGCGTCACCGCCTGCAGGCTGATCACTCCGCCCAGAATCATTGTTGATGGAATGAACGCACCAATAAAAAGCACGTAGACCGGCAGCCGCGCGCTGCAGCTCATCAGCGGCGCGATCAAAATCGTCACCAACCTATCGCGACGATCCTCAATCGTGCGAGTGGCCATGATTCCCGGGACTGCGCAGGCGAACGAAGAGAGCAATGGAATAAAAGCCTTGCCCGGCAGTCCGATTTTCGTCATCCAGCGGTCCGCAAGAAAAGCCGCCCGGGCCATGTACCCGCAATCTTCGAGCAGGGCGATAAACAAAAACAGGATCAGAATCTGCGGCAGAAACACCAGCACCGCACCAACTCCGGCAATGACTCCGTCGGAGATGAGACTCTGCACCGGGCCAACCGGAAGGACACTGGCGACTCCAGCCCGGACCAGCGAAAACAATCCGTCGATGCCGTCCATCAACGGAGCGGACCACGCGTAAATGCTCTGAAAGCACGCCCCCATGACCAGCACAAACACCGCCAGCCCGATCACCGGGTGCGTCAATACCTTGTCCACCAACTCCGTCCGCGACGCACGAGTCGTGCCCGCGTCCTTGACCACCTGATGAACAACGCGGTCGATCCACGCATAACGTACGCGAGCCTCGACTTCGACAAGCGATTCGCCGGCCGAAGCAATTCTTCGGCGCCGCTCCGCTAACTCTTCCGCCAGGCCCAGCCCGCAGCGGCCGATCATCCGCGACTCGTGATACCCGCCGGGATTGAGCAGCGTCTGCATGGCCTCGGCTCGCACCGGCTTCGCTCCGCCGCTCCCCTTGGCTGACAGCGAGTGGCACAAACCGTCCAACTCGGCGCAGACGCACTCCGGAAACGACGGACAATGATGGGTCGCAGCCGAATCAGCGGCGGCAGCGATCTCGCGCTGGAGTGCTTCAATCCCAATCCCTCGATTGGCGACCACCGCTGACACCGGCACGCCCAACTCGTGAGCCAAAGCTTTGACATCAATCTCGATGCCCCGGGAGGTCGCGATGTCGGTCATGTTGAGGGCGACGATGACCGGAATACCCAATTCGAGTAATTGAGTGGTAAAGAACAGGTTGCGTCCCAGGTTGGCCGCATCTACCACGTTGACGATCACATCGGGAAGCTTGTCGTGCTGACCGAGCAGGGCGTCGAGCACCACGGATTCATCAAGCGCATTGGCGGCCAGGCTGTACGTGCCGGGCAGGTCCATGATTTCGATTCGCGGTCCGCCCGCATCGCTTCGCATCCAGCCGGTGCGACGATCGACAGTCACGCCGGGATAATTGCCTACGCGCTGGCGGAACCCGGTTAGCGCATTAAAAATGGTGCTCTTCCCGCAGTTGGGATTGCCGGCCAATACAACGGTTTTTGTGCGGGTCGGCGTATGAACTGGCAACGATGTGAGCATGTATTTCGAGCGAGGATGCTACGGCAACACGGGCGCGGTCAAGCTCTCCAAGCCGCCAACCGGCTCCGGCTCAACAAGCACACAAGATTGGTTGGCTGCCCCTAGTCCCACGAATGTACCGCCAATTCCCACGATGCAGGGGTTTCCCCCGCGGACCATCTTGACCCTCGCCCCGGCAATAAAACCCATGTCCGCGAGCCGCTTTGCCGAGAGGTGTTCCGCGGCAATTCCGACAATTGTGCTCGACCGGCCAGCCTTGAGGCTGCGAACGGTCCCTTTCGCTTTGAATTTGAACTTGACCACTGCCATTTGTCCCGAATTTTTCAAGAAAAAGAGCCCAAATCGAATGAACAACACGTCCCTGCCTGGACTCCCCACTGCCATGAAGAGTATATCAGAAACTGTCGGTGCGTCCACTGCGGCACCGCCTAACCTGTCCAAAACGCAATCGTTATGACGATATGGCCTACAATAGGCAGGGCCGCTGGGGAGGGCCAGGCTCCTGCCGAGCCGTTTCCTAAGATAAGGAAGCGTAAGCAAGATTCGTGGACATGATCCGAGCCGGAAAGTTCATCTTCGCCGCATCGCTGC
>JBKJYI010000290.1:0-14856 GCA_046715855.1 Phycisphaerae bacterium | reverse complement strand
CACGTCGATTGTGCTCGGGAAGGTGCTGGGGAGTACCACGCTGGCGCTAGGCCAGGCTGCGTTGTTCCTGCTCCTGGCCCCTTTGGCCGGAGTGCCACTGACTGTCACAGGATTGCTGGCCACAATGGCCGTGTTGCTGCTCTTGTCCCTGGGATTAAGCGGGCTTGGGTTTCTTATCGCATGGCCGATGGAGTCTACCCAGGGTTTTCATGCGATCATGAATTTGGGGCTGATGCCCATGTGGTTCCTGTCGGGAGCGATGTTTCCGGCGCAAGGGGCATCGGGATGGCTGCGAACATTGATGGCGATCAATCCGCTGACTTATGGAGTTTCGCTTGCCCGCCGTGCTTTGTATGCGGGCTCGAGCGGCGGACTGACCGGCGAACCTGCCGTCGCCATCTCGCTGCTGGTGACGATTCTATTCGCTGCCCTTACCATCGGCGCGTCGGTCTACCTGATGGAGAAAACCAAGTGACGCAGCAGCAACCTACCAGCGAAACCAAGCGATTGCCGGAAGTCACCACGGCGTCGCCAGCCGTGCGCATTGCGCTGTGGGGAGTCTTGGTGCTGGTGCTGGGGAGCGCGTTTTTTGCCTGGGCACTGACTTGGCGCACCGGCGCGGCGGGGATTGTGGCTGAACCACTTCCCATCGGTCGAGAGGTGCCCGACTTTTCCTTGACGGAGCGAAGCGGCAAGACCGTCACCAAGGCCGATTTGCTAGGAAGCGTGTGGATTGCCGATTTTGGGTTCACCCGATGCTCGGGGCCATGCCCGACGCTCAGCGCCCGGATGCAACGGCTGCAACTTCATTTCAAGAACGAGCCGGATTTGAAGCTGGTTACGTTTACGCTTGACCCGCTGGTGGACACACCGGCCGTGCTGCACGAATACGCCAACCGCTTTCACGCGGACTTTGGCCGCTGGTGGTTTCTGACCACGGACAAAGAATCGACCATGCACGAACTGGTCAGGAACGGTTTTTTCCAGACAGTTATTCCCGCAAGTGACAGCAAGGAACTCATTCATAGCGAATATCTGGTACTGATCGACCGGCAGGGCCGGATCCGCAAGCCCTACCTCGGAACCGACTTTGAAAACCAGCCGCAACTCATCGCCGACGCCAAAAAATTATTAGGCGAGCCGGGAACGTGATCGAGCTAGCGGACCTTCCGGCTATCAATGCGACGCTGAATTCGGTCGCTTTCCTGTTGTTGGTGACTGGACACCGCCTCATCCGGCGCGGAAAGGTAATCGCCCACAAACGGTGCATGATTTCGGCCTTCGCGGTATCGACGGTATTTTTGGCAACCTATCTTACCTACCGGTTTCTCGGCGAAGAGAAAAAGTTCAGTGGAACGGGCTGGATTCGGCCGGTCTATTTTTTTATCCTCATCACTCATATCGCGCTGGCCGCGACCGTTCCGGTGCTGGCGACGTGGACATTGATGCTTGGCCTTAAGGGGCGGTTTGAGAAGCACCGACGCCTGGCACGAATCACGTTTCCGATTTGGGTCTATGTTTCAGTGACGGGGGTGATCGTCTATTTTATGCTGTTTCGAATTTACGGGCCGAAGCACTGAGAGGACGTCATGGGTTGGCACGAGGATGAGGCCGACGAGGAATGGGTCGAGGATGAAGACTTCGATTCCGACGAAGACGATGTGCTTCATTGCCCCAGCTGCGGCCAGACCGTACATGAAGATACGCAGCAGTGTCCCTACTGCCGTGACTGGATCACGCCTATTGATCGTCGCGGCGAAGGCAAGCGCTGGATTTGGCTGGGAGCCGCAATCCTCCTGATCCTCGCCTTTAGCGGTATGATGCTTTTGTTGCGATAAAAATGAGAAAAGCGCATACTTGGCGGCAATTGCTGGTCTTCTGGCTGGTTTCGATTGGCGTGATCTTCCTGTTGATTTGGCTCGGCCTGAAACCAACCACTGCTCACTAGCCGATTTTGGCGCAACGGTGTTGGACAGCGAAAGCTCATACCGCCATACTAGTTCCTCCTTCAACAAAAGTTGGTTTTATCAGCAGGAAGAATTATGGGAATTCTCGTAAATCGCGATACGAAAGTAATTTGTCAGGGCATCACCGGAAAGGCGGGTGCGTTCCACACGGCCGGCTGCCTCGAATACGGAACCAAGATGGTGGGCGGAGTTTCTCCGGGCAAGGGCGGGACGAAGTCGGAGCACGGACTGCCCGTATTCGACACCTGCCATCAGGCGGTGGCCGCGACCGGGGCGACCGTGTCGATGATCTTCGTCCCTGCTCCTTATGCTGCCGACGCGGCGATGGAGGCGGCCGATGCGGGCTGCAGGCTCGTGGTGCTCATCACCGAGGGCATACCGACACTCGACATGGTGCGTGCTCGGAAATATTTCGACGACAAGGGGACGCTGCTGAACGGGCCGAACTGCCCCGGAATCATTACGCCGGGCGAATGCAAGATTGGGATTATGCCGGGCTACATTCATAAGCCCTACAAGAGCGGCGACACGGGAGTCGGGATCATTTCCCGCAGCGGCACACTTACGTATGAAGCCGTCTGGCAGTGCACAACCCGCGGACTCGCCCAGACCACCTGCGTTGGGATCGGCGGCGATCCGGTGAAGGGGCTCAACTTCATCGAGTTGCTGGACTTGTTTAACGCCGACGAAAAAACAAAAGCCATCGTGATGATCGGCGAGATCGGCGGGAGCGACGAGGAAGCGGCCGCGCGGCACATCCAGAAGAATATCAAAAAGCCGGTAGTGGCTTTTATCGCGGGACAGACCGCTCCGCCCGGCAAGCGTATGGGCCACGCGGGCGCAATAATCAGCGGCGGCGAAGGCACGTCCTCAACCAAAATCGCCGCCCTCAAAGAGGCAGGCGTAAAGGTGGCCGATTCTCCCGCCAAAATCGGCGAATGCGTCGCAACGGTGATATAAACGCTTCCCATTCCGTAACCATTCCGTATCAGAAGCAAGCACAGGGGGTTGAAACAACTGGGAAAATCCCCTCATAAAATGTTTTTCGATTTTCCCATTGACCTTAACGCTAAGTGTAAGGTGTATACTATAGCATGATGACCACAGTAATACACAATGACCTTATCCCCATTGGCCGGGTCGCCCAGGCCGTAGGCGTTCCCGCAACCACACTCCGCTACTATGAGCGGGAAGGAATTCTAGCCCCCTCCATTAGAAGCCGAGCGGGCTATAGGCTCTACAATCCCGACGCCGTAGAACGCCTTGAATTCATCCGTTCCGCGCAGGCCGTAGGCTTCACCCTGGACGACATTCGGGCGCTCTTACAACTCAACCAGGCCGATAAGAAAACGTGCCGATCCGAAGTACAAACGCTTTTGACTCAGCGACTTTCCCAAGTCGATGAGAAAATGAAAGAACTACAGCGAGTCCGGGACGCTTTGGGGCAAGCCCTTGACCGTTGTCGCCACTCCAAAGGGGAGTGCGCGGTATTGAAAAACCTTCGCCCTAAAAAGGAAACGAAACGATGACGCGACGAATTTGGCTCCGAAGAGTGTTGGCTGTTACTGGAGTTTTGACCCTCGGTGGGATCGGTTGGGCCGCCGTAGGCTCGGAACGCTCGGACTGTCCCGGCAAGATAGTTTGCCCGATTACCGGCAAGCTCGTTTGCAAGGATCAATGTCCGGCACGCGACGCGAATCGCCCCGACTGTCCGGAACAGATCGTTTGCCCCAATACAGGCAAGCTGGTTTGCAAGGATCAATGCCCGGTCAACAATCCAAGCATAACGAATACGGAGACGTCGGCCACGGCCACCCCCTCTTGCTGCAAAAAGGGAGTTTAGCACTTGGCTGGTTACTTTATGAGTCCCGTTGGGGTCTACAAGGCCTTAGCGGGACTTATAGGTTTCGTGTTCCGACTCCGCTTTTTCTGCGGCTTGCAAGATGCATTCAAGAGAGATACCTTTTGTAAGCACATGGGTCGGGCTGTAATATTTATCGTTCTGGCGGCGAGTTGGCAAATGGTTCCGGCCTCGCCGCGAATTGCACGTCGTGGCAACGCCCCGAGCAGATGCCAGTGCGGTTGCGGACCGGTGTGCCGGTGCTGCTGCCAAGGCAAATCTCAGACGCCAAACTCCCCGCCGGTTGAACAACATCTTTGCCGTTGCCCGCTCAAATCCGTGCCTCTCGTTCAAACTTTCGGCATGAGGGTCGGCGACAGCCGGGTGCCGGTTGCTTTCTCCACTCCTGAATTTCGAAGTAACTTTGAGCCTGATTCCTGCCTATCAACCGTGTGGGCACGCTCACATGGACCACCCGATGACAATTGCGCGGTTGACACTACAGTTCTCGTTATTTGATCCCCAATAGCGCAAGTGCGCGAACGGCGTCCCCACGGATGACCTTGGTTGCACTGCGCATTGTCGGACCGCGCGATGAGCGCCTCCATTCTCATCTTTACCGTTCACCATGTAAGTCGATGCAAAGGAAGAAACAATGAGACAAAAATTCTTGATCCTGTCGATTGCACTTGCGTTTGGTTTTATCGAGATGGCCGCCTCAGAAAACGCCCTCGGCCAGGAAAAGCCAGGGAAAATCACCGCGCCGGCGGCGGTATTGATCCCACCAAAGTGCCCGGTAACGGGCAACCCCGCCAACCTGGCGGTCAGCGCCCCCACGCTCGAAGGGCCCGTGTTTTTCTGCTGCAAGGATTGCATTGCCAAGTTCAGGGCGGAGCCGGTCAAGTTTGCAGAAGCGGTGACTGCGCAGCGGGCGGCGGTGAGCCAGCGCCCAAAGGTTCAGGTGAAGTGCCCGGTTTCGGGCGATCCGCCGGACCCCAAGATCACGCTGGAGAAGGACGGGCAGAAGGTGACTTTTTGCTCAGATGAGTGTCGGAAGAAGTATGCGGCCGAGCCGGGCAAGTACGCTTCCGCGCTGGCCAACGCCTACACCTACCAGACGAAGTGTCCGGTGATGAAGGAAGTGATCAATCCGACGTCTTTTATCAAACTGGCGAGCGGCGAAACCGTTTATTTTTGCTGCAAGGGATGCGACGACAAGCTGCTGGACGAACCGGCAAAGTTCGCTCCCGTTTTGCAGGAGCAGGGATATACGTTTGACTTCAGCAAGCCGAAGAAAGATGACAAATAGAAGACATCGTCAGCCGAGAGGAAGCGTTCATGGACGTGAACCTGAGCAAATCAGTTCGATGCGCCTTGTGCGGCTTTTGCATTGCAATGCCGGCGTGTGTGCAGGTGAACTCCACGGGGCAAATTCAGGAGGCCATGAGCCTGACGCAGGAGCATACTGGCGCGTCGGCGAACTGGACGGCGCAGTGGGATGAGACTGCGCCCGCGTGGGAAGCCGGCGCCATTCTCACCATGGATCAAGCGGTGGAGTATACCCTCCGCAATCAGCGCGAACTTCGGGCCGAGATGGAAACCATCGGCAAGGCCCAGGCCGATCTTGTTCAGGCCGGACTCCTGCAGAACCCCGTGCTCACCCTGGGGGCGATGGTGCCCTCCGGCGGTGGCCGGGCGAAGTTGGACGGGAGTCTCATCCCCGTTCAAGGGCTTCGAGACTTATGGTTGATTCCGGTTCGCAAAGAGGCGGCCAACGCCGCGCTGCAGGAGACCATCCTGCGGGTTGCCGACCTGGCGGTTTCGACAGCGGCGCAGGCGAAAACCCTGTACGCGCGCATTCAGCACGCCCAGCGGGCCATCGAACTGACCCGCGAAAATCTTGGCATCGTGGATCAGACGGTGAATTTGATCCAGTCGCGCCATGCGGCTGGCCGCACCACGCAGATCGAAGTGAACACGGAGCGAATCCGGCGCCTGCGGTTGCAATCCGATTTGCTCGCTTTGGAGGCCCAGCAGCGGCGGCTCAAGCGCGAGCTTCTCATGACGATGGGGTTTGCCGATTCGTCGGACTCGTGGGCAGTCGCGCCGATTCACGAATTGGAAGGATCGCTCGTTGAGGTGCCTTCTGACGAAATGCTTCTCGCGCAGGCTTTTGACCAGCGCCTCGATGTGTGCGCGGCGCGATGGACCGTTTGGGCCGCGGGGCGCGAGTTGGCTCTGGCGCGAGGCGAAGCCTGGCCAGCTTTCGATTTCAGCATTGCCTTTGAGCGCGACGCCGCTCCGCGGTCGCAAAACCCGTCCGTTGCGGCGCAGGCAGGCAACGCGCTGGTTGGCGGATTGACCGGAGGGGGACCCGAGCCGCCAGGCATCGAGCCTTTCGGGCCCAAGCCGCGAGACGTCAAATGGATGGTGGGACCGATGATGGATCTGGAGATTCCCATCTTCGATCAGAACCAGGCGCAGATCATCAAGGCGGCGCACGAGCTTCGACGCCGCTACGCGCTGCACTCGGCTCTGGAGCAGCGGATGGCGCAGAAGGTCCGCGAATTCAAGCTGATGCACGATCAGGCCAACGAGCAGGTCAAGCTGTACCGCGAGGCCATTATCCCGGAAGTGGAGGCCAATCTCGTGCTTATTCAGCAGTCGTATCGTGCGGGAGCCGATGTGTTCACTGATTATCTTCGCTCGCAAGAGGATTTGATCAGCGCTCGCCTCAGCGCACTGGCTTTCTTTCGCGACGCATCCATCAATCGCGCCGAGCTGGAGCGCGAGGTGGGCGGACGACTTCCCTCGATAGACGCCGCCGATGCTGCCAGCTCGTCGAACGAAAACGAACTTCCCCTCCAGGAAGCGCAATCCGATCTAGAGGCCTTCCCATGAAAATCGGCGCTTGCAAGATCGCTGTCGCCGCGTGGACCGTATGTCTTCTTCTGCTGGCTGGCTGTGACGATCGCAAACCGGCGGGTGCGGGCCCCGACGGACAGGCAGTGACGGAATGGACTTGCTCGATGCATCCCGAAGTCCGTCAGCCCGCTCCCGGCGACTGTCCCATCTGCGGCATGCGATTGGTCCGTGCGGAAACCGCGAGCAATAAAGCGACGACCAAGGCCAAGAAAAAAAAATACGCTTGCTCAATGTTCTGCATCCCGCCTCTGGACGACCCCGGCCAATGCCCGGTGTGCGGCATGGAGATGGTGGCGGTCGAAGAAGGCGAGGGCGCAGTCGGGGATGCAACCCCGGAGCCGGAAGTCTTCCTGTCGGCAGCGTCCCGTCAGACAGGCCAAATCGCAACTGCTGCGGTCGAACGACGGTTTGTCGAAAAAGAGATTCGTCTCAAAGGCAAAATTGACTTCGACGAGACAAAAACAGCCGTGATTACCGCGCGAGTGCCGGGTCGGCTGGACAAGCTTTTCGTGGACTACACGGGAATTTCGGTGGCCAAGGGCGATCACCTGGTCCAGCTGTACAGTCCCACACTGGTAAACGCCCAGGAGGAGTTGCTTCAGGCCGCCCGTGGTATCAAGGAGGCGGGTCCCATCGGAATTCCCGCGTTCCGCGAAGCCGCCGAGGGCAACCTGCAATCGACGCGGGAGAAGCTCAAGCTGTGGGGACTTACGCCAGAGCAGATCGAGGAAATCGAGCAGCGTGGGACACCTTCCGACCACATCACCATCCACGCGACGCAGAGCGGAGTAGTGATCGAAAAGAATGCCGTCGAGGGCATGTACGTCGAGATGGGCATGAAGATTTACACCATTGCCGATCTCTCGCAACTGTGGGCGAAGCTCGACGCCTACGAAACGGACTTGCCGTGGATTCGATACGGCCAGACGGTGGAGATCGAGGCTCAGGCTTATCCCGGTGAAGTGTTCACCGGCGTCATTTCGTTCGTCGATCCCGTGGTGGATGATCGCACCCGCTCGGTGAAACTGCGGACGAATTTGCCGAACCCGGATGGCCGGCTGAAACCCAATATGTTCGTGCGGGCAACGCTGCGCTCCAAGCTTGCCGCCGGCGGGAAATTGATGGAGCCCAGCATGGCCGGCAAATGGATTTGCCCCATGCATCCCGAAATTGTGCGCGACAGGAGCATGCCCTGTCCCGAGTGCGGGATGGATTTAAAGAAAGCTGAAGACCTGGGATTCACCACAGTAGAGTCGCCTCCCGCCGAGGCGCCGCTGGTCATTCCTGTCACCGCTCCGTTGCTGACCGGGACTCGCGCGGTGGTCTATATCGAGAAGCCAGATCGACCGGGGAGCTTCGTAGGAAGACAAATCACCATGGGACCTCGGGCCGGCGATTTTTATCTGGTGGAGCAGGGATTGAGCGAGGGCGAACGCGTCGTCGTCAACGGCAGCTTTTTCGTAGACAGCGCCATGCAGATCCTGGGTCGCACCAGCATGATGAACGCCCAACGGGAAAATGCCGAACCACCCCGCGTCGACCAGCATGGCGAGCAATAGCAAAACATCGACGCACAGGAACGCCACGGAACGATTGAATGCTTGATGCACCATCAGTGCCGCCGCGGACGATCATGGACCGGGTGATCCGCTTCGGGCTGGACAACCGGCTGATCGTCCTGATGGCCATCGGGCTGGTGGCCGCCTGGGGCTACCGGGTGATGCCGTTCCAAACTCGGGAGGAACTCATTCCGCGCGACCCGGTGGCCGTCGATGCCATCCCGGACATCGGCGAGAACCAGCAGGTGGTGTTCGCGGAGTGGCCCGGTCGCTCGCCGCAGGACGTCGAGAATCAACTCACCTATCCGCTCAGCACTTCGCTGCAGGGCGTGGCCGGCGTCAAAACGATCCGCAGCACCTCGATGTTCGGGTTCGCAGTCGTCTTCGTCATATTTCACGATGAATATGATTTCTTTTGGTGCCGATCGCGGCTACTCGAAAAGCTCAGTACGGTTTCTTCAATTGTGCCAGAGGGTGTCACTCCGCGGCTGGGGCCCGAGGCCACCGCGCTGGGACAGGTTTTCTGGTACACGCTGGAAGGCTCCCACGGCGGGTTCGATCTTGCGGAATTGCGCTCAATTCAAGATTGGTATGTCCGGCAGTCCCTGCAAGGCGTGGACGGCGTCGCCGAGGTCGCCGCAGTGGGCGGCCACGTGCGCGAATATCAGGTGGACGTGGACCCGGACGCCCTGCGTTCCTACGGAGTCACGCTGCCGGATGTGCTGGAGGCCTTGCGGCGTTCCAACATCGACGTGGGAGCGGCGACCATCGAGTGGAACGGCGTGGAATACCTGGTGCGCGGCAAGGGATTTATCAAGTCGGTCGCGGACGTAGAGAACACCGTCGTACGCGTGGAGGCGAATGTACCGATATTGGTTGGCTCGATTGCCCGCGTGCAGGCCGGGCCGGCGCAGCGGCGCGGAGTGCTGGACAAGGGCGGAGTGGAAGCGGTTGGCGGCGTCGTGCTGGTGCGCTACGGCACCAATCCGCTGGAGGTGATCGAACGCCTCAAAACGCAGATCGAGCGAATCGCACCGGGCCTCCCAACCCGCACGCTCCCCGATAAAACAACTTCGCAGGTTCAGATCGTTCCCTTTTACGATCGCACGATCCTCATCCACGAAACCATCGACACGCTGGCCGACGCCCTCTGGGAGCAAATCCTCGTCACCACCTTCGTCATGCTCCTCTTTCTGCGGCACGTGCGAAGCTGCCTCGTCATCAGCCTGACCATGCCTTTCGCGGTCCTCATTTGCTTCATCATCATGAAGATCACCGGCGTCGAGTCGAACCTCATGAGCCTGGCGGGCATCGCCATTGCTATCGGCACGATGGACGACATGGGGATCATCCTCACCGAAAACATTGTGCGGCACATCGAAGAGCAGGAGGCCGGCCGCGCGCCGGTCAAGCCGATCCTGGAAGTGGTCTACGACGCGTCGCGCGAAGTCGGCTCGGCCGTAACCACGGCGATTCTCATGACCGTGGTTGCATTCCTTCCCGTTTTTGCGCTCGAAGGGGCGGAAGGCAAGCTCTTCGGACCACTGGCCTACACCAAGACATTTTGCCTGCTCGGCTCACTGGTGGCGGCGATCTTTTTGCTGCCAACTCTGGCCGCCATTTTGTTCGCACGTCCCGGAAGGCGCCGCGGCGTG
The DNA here is from genome assembly GCA_046715855.1 of Phycisphaerae bacterium. GTDB lineage: Bacteria > Planctomycetota > Phycisphaerae > UBA1845 > UBA1845 > CAZAMB01. The sequence goes on along the minus strand of JBKJYI010000290.1, from coordinate 4,910 downwards.
TTTGACTGGCTGGTTCCGCTGACCTCCATCGGGCTCGGCGTGGTGCTGGCGCTGGCGGCGAACTGGTATTGGGCGGGGGCCGCCGCAGTTGTCTACGGTGTGTACATTTTGCTGGACCGCCGCGTGCCGATTGGCGGCCGTAGGGCGTGGAATTGGATCACTTCGCTGACGGTGATGGTCGCGGTGATCTTGTTGCTCACTCAGCATTGGATGCCGCTGGGTCCCGGCGCGGGCTTCTGGCGAAATCTCGTCATCGTCCTGGGCATCAATCTGGTTTGGGCCACCGTGCGGTTGGTGTTCATCGATTTTTATCCCTGGCTGCTGCGCTTTTTTCTGGCCCATAAGCTCCTCTTTCTTTCGATACCAGCGCTGGTCATTGTGTTTGGATTTATGACTTGGCTGGGATTCGCGCGGACGTTCGCTTTTTTGCCTGAGCCGAAAACTGACGGCGGCGGGCTGCAAGAAACCTATCGATCGGTATGGACCGCAGCCGACGAAAAGTTTCCGGGCCTTGGCCGGGAGTTCATGCCTCCGCTGGATGAAGGTTCATTCCTATACATGCCCACACTGATGCCCCATGCCGGGATCGGCATCGGCGTCGAAGTATTGGCGGCACAGGATCGTGCGATTAGTGCGATCCCCGAAGTAGACATGGTGGTCGGGAAAATTGGCCGGGCTGAGACGGCCATCGACCCCGCCCCGCTCTCCATGATCGAAACCCTGATCAACTACAAGAGCGAGTACAAACAGGACCCGGTTACGCACGAATTATTGGTCGATGAGCATCGCCGGCCAATCCGCCAATGGCGCGAACACATTAAGACCCCGGCCGACATCTGGCGGGAAATCGAAAAGGCAGCGGCTTATCCGGGGGTGACCGGCGCGCCGCCACTGCAGCCCATCGAGACGCGGCGCATCATGCTGCAATCGGGCATCCGGGCGTCCATGGCGGTGAAGATTTCCGGCCCGTCGCTGGACCAGATCGAGGGCGTTGGTTTTCGCATCGCGGACGTGATTCGCGATACCCCCGGCGTGAATCCGGCTTTTGTTGTTCCCGATCGCGTCAACGGAAAGCCCTATCTGGAAATCGAAGTCGATCGCGAGCGGACCGCGCGCTACGGAGTCAACGTGGCGGACGTGCTGGAGACCATCGAGATCGCCCTGGGCGGCAAGCCCGCAACCACCACGGTCGAGGGTCGCCAGCGCTACGCTGTCCGAGTTCGATACCTGCGTGAGCTTCGCGACAATGTCGAAGCCATCGAACGCATCTCGATCACCGGCAGTCAGGGAGAGGCCATTCCGCTACGCGAGGTTGCCGACATCAAGTACGTCCGCGGCCCGGAGGAGATCAAGAGCGAAGATGGTTTTCTGGTTTCGTATGTTCTGTTCGACAAGCTCCCGGGATTCGCCGAAGTGGATGTCGTCGAGCAGGCCGACCGCTTGCTCCAGTCGCACATCGCGTCCGGTGGCCTGCAGATTCCTGAGGGCGTACATTTTCGCTTCGCCGGGAACTACGAAAACCAGGTCCGCTTCCAGCAGCGGCTCAATATTATTCTGCCACTGAGCTTGTTTCTTCTGTTCTTGCTCGTCTACATGCAATTTCGATCGGTGCCGATTTCCGCCATCGTGTTCAGCGGCATCCCCGTAGCCTGGGCGGGCGGGTTCATCGGACTGTGGCTCATCGCCCAGCCCTGGTTTTTCAACTTCGATGTGTTTGGCGTCAACATACGCGAACTGATGCATTTCAAGTCGTACAATCTGAGCGCTGCGGTGTGGGTTGGATTCATCGCCCTGTTCAGTGTGACCACCGACGACGGCGTGGTGCTCGCAACCTACCTGATGCAAGCCTTCGACCGACGCCGACCAACGACCATCTCCGAAATTCGTGACACGGTCGCGGTGGCGGGCATGCAGCGAGTGCGGCCTTGTTTGATGACCTCGGCCACAACAGTGCTTTCGCTCATGCCCGTGCTGACCAGCACCGGACGCGGCGCCGATGTGATGATCGCCATCGCCCTCCCCACGGTCGGCGGACTGACCATCGAATTGCTGTCCCTGTTCGTACTGCCGGTGTGCTACTCAGGGCTCAAGGAATGGCAACTCCGATTGGGTAACCGGTATGCCCGTACGGAGTAAGATGGGCGCCATGGTCAAGCGCAGCGCCGCCATGCTTCGATGATTCATGCCGGCGCCCATACGGCCGGGCTTGGCATGCCGCGTTCTTGTGCCTTTACACTCACGGCTCCTGCTCTTTCAGCGTGTCGGCTTTTGGCGCGGCTGCGGGGTCAAACTTTTCGGGATTGATTTCCATCATTTTGTACGCCGCCTTGAGCTTCTTCCTGTCGAATTTGTCGACGCGGGCCAATTCCCGGAGTGCGGCTACCGTCACGTACCGAGAGTTGATTTCGAAATAATCGCGTAAATCCGCGCGTGACTCACTCCGACCAAACCCGTCAGTTCCCAGCGAGTACAGCCCGTTTGGCACCCAGCGCGCGATTTGATCAGGCACGGCTTTCATATAATCACCCGTGGCGACCACCGGCCAGGGCTCTTCTGCAAGCATTTTCGCCACATAAGGCACGCGGGGAATTTCCTCCGGGTGGAGAAGATTCCAGCGCTCGCAGGCCAGCGCCTCGCGCCGCAGCATGGTGTAACTCGTCGCGCTCCAAACATCGGCGGCGACACCAAACTTGTCGGCGAGCACCTCCTGAGCGACCAGCGCTTCTCGCAAAATCGCATCGCTGCCAAATAAGTGAATCCTTGGCTTGTTTTTCGGCTCTTTCGCGGCGCGGAATTTGTACAGGCCTCTGAGAATTCCCTCCTCGACGCCTTCCGGCATGGCCGGCTGCGGGTACGGTTCGTTCTGCACCGTAAGGTAGTACATCACCGGCTCGCGGGCCTGGTACATGCGGCGAATTCCATCGCGGACAATCACTGCGATTTCGTAGGCAAAAGCGGGATCGTAACTGATCAAATTCGGGAATGTGCTCGCCAGCAAATGACTGTGACCATCCTGATGTTGAAGCCCCTCGCCCGCTAGCGTCGTTCTGCCCGACGTGCAGCCGATCAAGAACCCGCGGCAGCGCGCATCTCCCGCCGCCCAGACCATGTCGCCAATCCGCTGCAATCCGAACATGGAATAAAAGAAGAAGAAGGGGATGGTGTGAACGCCATGGGTAACCTTCGCAGTGCCTGCGGCTGTGAAGGAGGCCATCGATCCTGCCTCGGTAATCCCTTCTTCGAGCAATTGTCCGTCGCGGCTTTCGCGATAGTAAAGCAAAAGATGGGAATCGACCGGCTCGTACTTCTGCCCGGCATGGGCGTAAATACCATACTTACGAAAAAGCGCATCCATGCCGAAGGTTCGCGCTTCGTCGGGGACGATCGGCACGATTAATTTGCCAATCTCCTTATCGTCCATCAGCCGCGAGACGAGTCGCACGGCCGCCATCGTGGTGGCCACGTCGCGCTCGCCGGTGCTCTTGAAAAGTTCTTCGTATGTCTCGTCGGAAGGAAGCGGTAATATACCGGCCCGTACGCGGCGTCGCGGCACATATGCGCCCAGCGCTCTACGCCGTGCCACCATGTACTCAAATTCTTCGCTCTCTTCCGGCGGGCGATAAAAGGGCGCGTCTTCGAGCTGGTCATCGGGAATCGGAATTTCGAATCGATCGCGAAACGCCCGTAGTTCTTCCTCGTTCAATTTTTTTTGCTGGTGAGTAATATTTCGGCCTTCACCCGCCTCACCCATGCCGTAACCCTTGATCGTCCGGGCCAGGATAACGGTAGGACGCCCTTCGTGGTCGATCGCAGCCTTGTACGCGGCATAGACCTTTACGGGATCATGCCCGCCGAGTCGAAGCTTGCCGATCTGATCGTCGCTCAAATGCTCCACCAATTTGAGCAGCCGGGGATCTGTCCCAAAAAAATTCTCGCGGGCATAGGCCCCCGACTCAACCGAAAACTTTTGCCATTCACCATCAACGACACTGCTCATCCGCTCGATCAAAATGCCATCTTGGTCCGCAGCAAAAAGCGGGTCCCAGTCTTCGCCCCACAGCACCTTTATGACGTTCCAGCCCGCACCGCGAAAGGCGGCCTCCAGCTCCTGCACGATGCTTCCATTGCCCCGAACCGGACCATCAAGCCGCTGCAAATTGCAATTAACCACGAAGATAAGATTGTCGAGCTCTTCTCGCGAAGCCAGCGTGATGGCGCCCATCGATTCGGGCTCGTCCATTTCCCCATCGCCGAGAAACGCCCAGACATGACTTCCGGAGGTGTCCTTCAGCCCGCGATCGTGCAGGTAGCGATTGAACCGGGCCTGATAAATCGCCGTAATGGGACCCAAGCCCATGGAGACGGTCGGAAATTCCCAGAAATCCGGCATGCACCATGGGTGCGGGTAGGAAGACAAACCCCCCTCAGGCTGAAGCTCGCGGCGGAAATTCTCAAGCTGCCGCGTGGTTAGCCGGCGCAGCAAATAGGCACGTGAATAAATCCCCGGCGAAGCATGACCCTGAAAGAAAATCTGATCGCCAACTTGTTGCTGCGTATTGCCTCGAAAGAAGTGTTCAAACCCGACTTCGAGCAGCGTCGCCGCCGAAGCAAATGTCGAAATGTGCCCTCCAATGCCGGGCGAGCGGCGGTTGCCGCGAATCACCATGGCCATTGCGTTCCAGCGAATCAAGCTCTTAATTCGCCGCTCGATCTTCCGGTCGCCCGGGTATGACGGCTGCTGCTCGGGCGGAATGGTATTGATATAGGGCGAGTTCGCGGTAAATGGGGCGGCGATGCCGTGTCGTTGTCCCCAGTCGATCAGCCGGCTGAGCAGAAAACGGGCCCGATCCGGCCCCGAAGTCTCGGCCACCGCTTGCAAAGACTCGCTCCACTCCTGAGTTTCAATGCGG
>JBKJYI010000289.1:0-6526 GCA_046715855.1 Phycisphaerae bacterium | reverse complement strand
GTGCGGCGGCCCAGGGCGGGGCTGCGGTATCGCCCGCCGCCGTCCAGGGCGCTGCGTACGTGCTCGCGGGAGATCATTTCGGTGTCGCGGGGGAGCTGGCAAGTGGGGGAGCGGCCGATGACGAATTGCTCGTTATCGACGGCCCGCATCTGCACGCGTCCGGTGTCGTCAAGATATCGGAGAGAAGCCATACAGTGAATCTTAGTCAAATATACTGCAGCCCGCCAAGATTTTGGCTCTGTAATGGGGCTGAGCGCCATTACACGGTAGTCGGCGCGAGGCACTTTAATCTTACGCACTGTGTTGATTTGCGGTTTGCGAGCTATTCGTTGGGCGTACTGCCTGAGCTTTGATGACCATTCGCTGATTCTATCCGGCTATTTTTCGCGCTAGCGCGATGCCTTCGTCTCGTGAATTGATCGACTCATTTAGTTGCGCGCGATACACCAGGCGAAGGATTTCGCCCATGGCCGGCCCGGACGCGAATCCCAGGGCCAGCAGGTCGTCACCGCTGACCAGAGCAGCCGGGGCCGCGTCGGCTTGCGAAATGGACTCGCCTCGCACTTTCGCGGCATCATACATTTTGAGGTTGTCGCCGCGGGCGATCAAATCCACTCGAAGCAACTCCAACAAAAGCGGCCAGTTCGCACTCGCTCGAAGGGGCTTGAAGTCCGCAAGCTCCAGAGAAGCCGCCTGGTGTGCAGCTTCAAGATTTTGCTTCAGCCATAGAACCTGATCGATCAGTTGATTGCTCAGTCGTAACGATCGGCAGATGGCTTCAATCCGTGGACCGGCGTAGTCAGGAAGCGCAGCGGCCAGCGCCAAGCCTGCATCGACCATTGTCTCGGGCAAAGCATCCAGGCGTTTGCGTGCCACTGAATCCGCTACGGAGTCGGCCGGCCATTGCGTCGTCAAGTGCGCCCGCAAACCCAGTGCGGCCAGCAATCGCCAGCCCTCGCTTCGAGTCGGTTCGCTGAGAATCTGTTCCAGCTCCATCCATATCCGTTCGGGGCTGATTGCTCGCAAGTTCGCAGCCAGTCGAGACACGGCGGCCCCGGTGTTCGGGTCAATTGTAAAATCCAGGCGCGCGGACAGCCGGACCGCGCGTAGCATGCGCAAGTGATCTTCGGCGAAGCGGACTTCCGGATCGCCGATGGTGCGGATGACGCGGGCCTGCAAATCAGCCTGGCCGTTAACGTAATCGATCACCGTGTCGGCGACGGGATCGTAAAACAGACCATTAATGGTGAAGTCGCGGCGGAGAGCGTCTTCACGCTGGTCGCCGAAAGTCACCTGGTCCGGGCGGCGTCCGTCGGTGTAAGCCCCGTCCGAGCGAAACGTGGCGACTTCAATGTCGTGCCCAAACCGTTGTACGAGCACTACGCCGAACTTGGCGCCGACCAGGCGGGCCCGGGGAAAAAGATCGCGCATGCGCTCCGGCAGGGCATCGGTAGCGACGTCGTAATCTTTGGGCTTGCGGCCCAGCAGTCGGTCGCGCACGCATCCGCCGGCAAGCAAGGCGACGTGACCCGCAGAGCGCAGGGAGTCCATCACAGAAAGTGCGGCGTTCCAGGCGTCGCGTGGCGGTGCGTTCATGAATTGACTTTCAAAGGGTCAGAGATCAAGGTTCAGGAGTTCTACCCTTGAAGAAGGTTACCGCACTGCTGCCGATGCGGCGTTCGTCCCAGATTTCCCAGGGCTCTTCCAGTTTCATGCCGGAGAACTTCACTTTCCCGAAATGATGCAGCACCACGAAAGGCACTTTGTTGCCGATTGATTCTTTTCCCCCGACCCGCCGCAGAAACGTGCCAACCAATCCTTCCGAATCCGCATTTTGGGTATCTTTGTAGGGCGGGTCGAGAAACACCAGATCGAAAGCCCGGGCGTTTGCATCGCGCCCCGCGTTTTTCCACGCATCGCCCGTTACGATAGTAGCCATCGTGCCGGTATGCAGCGTTTCCATGTTTTCTCGAAGCGCCTGATAGGCGACCCGGTTGGCCTCATAAAAGGTGCAAGAAGCGGCCCCGCGCGAAAGAGCCTCAAAACCCATCGAGCCGCTTCCCGCGAACACGTCTCCGACTCGGAGGGGAGGTAGTTCACCGGGAATCCCGTAATAGCATTCAAGGATGTTGAAGATGGATTGTTTGACCCGGTCGGGCATGGGCCTGGTGGCGGACGTGTCCGGACGTGCAAGGATGCGAGATCGCCATTGCCCCCCGATGATGCGAAGACTCAAACATGACTCCGAAACAAAGATGACACGGGTGGCTCCGGTCCCCCTGGGGCCGATTTGGGTTTGACCACCCAACCCTGCGGTAATTATAATCTTGGAACAAGAGCCAGAAGCCAAGGCGCACGGAGTCACCAGGACCACTGGGGTACCATTTTGGGGTCGATACTTTGCGAACATTGCACGGCGGCCTGCTGCCGTTATGTGGCCGTTCCGCTGGACAAGCCCAAGTCGGCCCGGGATTTCGACGACATCCGCTGGTACCTCATGCATCAGGGGATCATCGTCTTCGTCGAAGAGGGCGACTGGTACATTCAATTCACCACCAAATGCAAGAATCTGGGCGTCGATCACCGGTGCGGGATCTACGAAACCAGGCCGGCTATTTGTCGAGAATACCAGCCGGGCGATTGTGATTATGCGGCCGGTGCGTATGGATACGACAGTTTGTTTACCCATCCGGGCCAGGTGGAGGCCTATTACGAAATGAAAAGAGGTCGTAAGCTGCCTCCGCCCGGGGAAATCCAGGGGGCAGGTCAACGCAAGCCCAAGCGGCGAAAACGGCCTAATAATGGGACAAGCTTAGTGTCACTCCATGGTCGGGCAAGGTAAGACCTGATGGCTAGACGCTACATTCACTACGAAGCCGCCTTTGAAGATTTTGTGCGTTCGCAGGCTTGGCCTTATGTCCCTGTTGACGAGAAGAAAAAAGCGATTTTCGCGGGAGCCCGGGTCAAATCTTTCGATTTTATTGTTTATCCGCCAGGGCGCGGCGCCTGGCTGGTGGACGTAAAGGGGCGTAAATTTCCCTACGAAGTCAACGGCACACGCCGCTACTGGGAAAACTGGGTGACCAAAGAAGATCTCGAGGGACTCAAACGCTGGGAGGGTGTCTTTGGCGAGGGTTTCGAGCCAGTTCTCGTCTTCGTGTACTGGCTCGCCGGCATCAGCAAAGTCGAACCCTCTCCTTCGGTTCACCAGTTTCGCGGGCAGAATTATGCCTTCGTCTTTGCGACGGCGGCCGCTTACGCGGCCTTGGCGCGGACCCGCTCCCCCAAGTGGGAGACGCTCAGCGTGCCGCTGCGAAGTTTTCGAGAAATGATCCAGCCGGTTTGCGCGGCTGGCTGATTGGTTTCTTTGACGCGAGGTGCTGGATGGCTGTGCATCGATGGCTCAAGGGTGTGGCGAGTATCGCTTTCTTTATCGCGTCGGGTGGACCGGTGCTGGCTCAGACGCCGGCTAAGGTGGCCAACGAGGAAGCGAGCTATCTGGTGTGGGTGGTGTTCGCCGGCGCCGTGTTGATCGTTTGCGCTTCGGGCTTCATCAACCCCAAGCGTTCACACCTTGGTTAGCTCCGCTTACTTGTGCCATTGCATGGCACTTTTAAAACAAACTTTTTTGGAAAGGACCCTCATGAAAACGAAGCGTTTTGTCATTGCTGCGCTGGCCGCGTTCAATGCCGTGCTGCTGCTTCTGTTCATTGGCCAGGCTGCGCCGATGCCTGCGGCCATGGCCCAGGCTGCTCGTGCGGGCGGGGGAGGGTACGTCTGCGCAACGGCGAGGGCGGCCGGGCGAACTTACGAAGTGCTGCACATGATCGACTTGGGCACCCGGCGGCTGCACACGTTCTACCCGGACAAGGGCAAGCTGATTTTTACGGCCATCCCGCGCGACCTGGATAAGGACTTTGGCAAATAGTCCGGCAATTGCCGGTTTTTCAGGAGATCAACATGGATCAAAGAAATTTCGCGATCGGCGTCCTCTCCACGACGGCGGCCATCATGCTGGTAGGGCTGGTTCTCGTGTCCACCCGGCCCACGCCGGCCAGCGCTGCAGGCATGACTGCGACGGGCGGCGATTACATTATGTCCGTGGGTACAACTCCGCAGACCGACGAAGAGTATCTTTTTGTGGTCGAGGTTCCAGCTCAAAAGATGGTGGTTTACCGATTCGACGCGAATAAAGGTGTCGTGGACCTAATTCAGGCGATTGATTTGGCCGTCTTCCGCCAGCCGCCGGGCCAGCCGCCGCCTGGCCAACCGCCAGGACGCCGCCAGCCATAGGCTTTCCCCGTGACAGGACGATAGGCTGGGTAGCCTGGTACATTTTGTAACAATTCCGAAAAAAAGAGCCGCCTGGTGGTGTTGACAGGCGGGGGGGCGGCTATATGCTAGCCAATCTGTCGCCATTTTTGGCACTTGGATACCAAAGCACAAGAGTGCGGTTAGGATAGTCGAACGCTTGAGCACGCAAAACAGAATTCGGATTCGCATGGAGGCCTATGATTTCCGGGCCCTGGACGCCTCGGCCAAGGAAATTGTCGAGCAGGCCAAGCGCACCAGCGCCAAGGTCCACGGCCCGATCCCCTTGCCCACGCGAATCGAGCGCTACACGGTTTTGCGCAGCCCGCACATCGACAAGAAATCGCGCGAGCAGTTTGAGATGCGAACGCACAAGCGGATCATTGACATCAGCGAGCCGACTTCGCGGACGGTTGAGGCGATCAACCGCATTCAGGTGCCCGCTGGCGTATTTGTAAAAATCAAGACTTGAGATTCAGGTGCCCGTTCACGACGCCGGCGGACGGCGTGGTGCTTGCTCCTCTTTTTCAAAACGTGCAATAGGCGTGTGAGCTTTATCGCACGCGAAGAATACGAACTCAAACCGCCCGGCAATTCCTGCAGGCGGAGATGGTGAACGATTGTATGCGACCTGGACTGTTGGCCACCAAAATCGGAATCACTCGGATCCTCGATGAGAAGGGGACGGCCGAACCGGCAACGGTTCTAAAGGCCGGTCCCTGTGTCGTACTTCAGGTTCGTACACAGGAAGCGGATGGCTACGACGCGCTTCAGCTTGGCTTTGAAGACGTCAAGCCGCACCGTTCCACGATGCCGTTGATTGGCCATTGCGGAAAGGTCGGCACCGGCCCTAAAAAGGCCATCAAGGAAGTTCGTCTTACAGAGCCCGCGGAACATGCCGCGGGCGATGTGCTTACGGTGGACCTCTTCGCCGAGGGCACCAAGTTCGTGGACGTGATGGGAGTGACCAAGGGCAAGGGCTTCCAGGGTGTCATGAAGCGGCACGGATTTGGCGGCATGCCCCAGTCGCACGGCACGGAGCGCAAGCACCGCTCGCCGGGCGGCATTGGCGCTCACGCACCGCGCGGGACGGGCCAGTCGGTCAAGAAGGGCAAGCGGATGGCGGGCCACATGGGCTCGGTGCAATGCACCATGAGTAATTTGCGGTTGCTGCGGATTGATCCGGAGAACCACGTGATGGTGATTCGCGGGAGCGTGCCCGGTCCGGTCGGTTCGGTGGTCATGGTTCGACGTTCCAAAAAGAAGGGATAACCCGGCGATGTTGTCGGTTCCAGTATTTAATATGAAGGGCGAGCCCAAGGGGGCCATGGACATCGACCCCGAAGTTCTGGGTGGAAAAGTCCGCGACAAGCTCCTCAAGCAGGCGGTGATCGCGTTTCTGGATCATCAGCGGCAGCATAGCGCTCGCACCAAGGGCAAGAAGCATGTGGCCGGTTCGACCCGCAAGCTCTATCGCCAGAAGGGCACTGGCAACGCTCGGGCGGGTCAGCTTCGCACGCCGGTTCGCAAGGGCGGCGGCAGGGCGTTTGCCAAGCGCGGACCCCGCTCCACCAAGGAATTGCCCAAGAAAATGAGGCGGTTGGCGCGGGACAGCGCAATTCTTGCGAAGATACAAGCTCAGGAAGTATTGATCATCGACGGATTCGAATGCCGCGAGCCCAAAACCAAAATTTTTACATCGATGCTGGCGGCGCTTTCGGTAGATCGCGGTTGCATGTTCGCTCTCCACGCCCCCGATAAAATCGCCCACCTCTCCGCACGCAATATTCGCAATACGGACATCAAGATCGTCGATGAGCTTCACGCCTACGAGGTGCTTCGCCGTCCTCGACTGATTATGACCAGGCCGGCGTTTGAAAAAATCGCCAATGGAAAACTTGGGGTCACCAGCGCCGCATAAGGGTTTGCCATGGATATTTACCACGTAATCAAGCGACCACTGGTGACCGAGAAGGGCACGCATCAGGCTCAGAAATCGCACGATGCGACGAACCATCTGCCGGCTCGCGGCGGGGCGTTTGCGTTCGAAGTCGATAAGAGCGCAAGCAAGTTTGTGATCAAGCAAGCGGTGGAGAAGATTTACAACGTCAAGGTCCAGTCGGTGCGAACATCGATTCGCAAGGGCAAGAAGCGCCGCATTCGATTCAAGATGGGAAAGACGCCGGATTGGAAGAAAGCCGTGGTGGTGCTGCAC
>JBKJYI010000288.1:0-5998 GCA_046715855.1 Phycisphaerae bacterium | reverse complement strand
CTCGCCATAAGCGCTGGACTCTCTTTGGCTGTCGGCGCTTGCAATTTTGCCACCGGGCCTAAGCCTACCATTTCACCGAGCGTGTGAAGCAAGCTCGTTGGCGGGGATTGCGTGGTCGCCTCTGCCTTGGTCGTCTCGGCGGAAACAACTGCAGGCTGATCCTTTTGCGTCAGCGTTTGCAGAATGATTTGGGCCTGGTCACGTCCGCGAACGACTGCGGACCCCACTTGGAGCTCGACCTGTTCGGAAGGGATTTTTGCCTGTGAGGCGACATCGTCAACAATCCGCTGGACACTCCCCTGAGGTACTCGAACGAGCACTTGCCGATCCTGAGCGTTCGAGAAGTTAACGCCCGGCTTGCCCTCCAAATAAAATGACTCTACTTGGCCCGTTTTTTCCAAAGTGCCCTGGCGGAGAGCCAGATTCTCCGTTTTCGCCTCGACAAGTTGGGTCACGAATAGCTTTTTGAGTGTGTCACGCTCCTTGGCATCACGCGCCACCACGCGAAGCCGGATCGGTTCGGGCTCGAAAGAATGTTCTACGAGCACGACCGGGTCGGCTCCTGACGCCAATAGGGCCTCAACCGGAATCGCCGGGACCGGCTTGGCTACCCGGTTCAAAGTCGCCGAAGAGCCTTCAATATTGTTCGTATTCGGCGGAGACATCGCTAACCCGCCCGGGCGCTTTTCCTGCTGGCGTGACAAGAACCACCAGCCGGCCCCCAGAACTAGTGCCAGCATGGCCGCCGCTCGGAAGAATGCCCTCCACGGTGTTCTTCGCGACGCCGAATGGTCGGCCTCAAGCCGGAAGCCCGAAAGAAGCTCCGTTCGTTCGAGCTGCGCGTCGAGATCCCCGCCCAAAGTGGGCGGAGCGGCATGTCGCGGAAGGGCTCCGACGATCGAAACAGTCTGGCGAAGCTCCTCCAATAGATGTTGCGCCGCCGGATCAGTGCGGAGTGCCGCTTCAGCCAGCGCCTTTTCGCGCGCGTCAACCTCGCCGTCGAGGTAGGCCGACATGAGCTCGGAGAGTTGGTCGCGTGTCATTGGCATTGAATTATTGGTTGCCCGGATTTTGCCGTCTCATAATTGCCTCGCGCAGCGCCATTCGCGCCCGATGGAGCCTTGATTTTACGGTTCCCGTGGGCAATCCCAATATATCCCCGATCTGCTGGTAATCGAAGCCTTCGATGTCCCGAAGCACTACGACAGTCCGTTGATCATCATCCAGCATCTGAAGCATGGCGGCGGCCCGAGCCGAAACATCGGTCGGCCTCTCCTCAGCATCCACAGCACTCTCTTCAACCCTTCGAAGGAGCGCATCGGCTTGTGAACGGGCTCGGCCCGCCTGACCGTCAAGAAACGCTCTTTTTCGTCCTGAACTGCGGCGGTGCGAAATGGCCAGATTCGTAGCCACACGGAAAATCCAAGTGTAAAACCCGCTTTCCTGGCGGTAGCCATCCAAGCTCTCAAAAGCCTTCAAGAAGGCCTCCTGAGTCAGATCGCGCGCATCTTCCAGGTGGCCGCAAATGCGCCAGCACGTGTTAAAAATGCGGTCCTGGTAGCGCCGGACCAGTTCCCCGTAGCTTTGAGTCTGTCCGGCTTTCACCTGCTCTACCAGAACATGGTCGTCCACCGGCAGATCACGCTTCGCTGCCTCGGTGCAGTTTATTGGACGCTTCGCGAGCAAAGTAGTTCCCGTGTTATCGGCCGGTTGCAAGCCAAGTCATAACGCTACTCGGCTCTTGATTGTACCGCCAAAATGGTGAGGGATTGCCACGAGGGACATATAATCGAGTTGGCGCAACGTGCCGTTTCGATCAGTGGTTTTACGGAAGGTGCCCAGCATGAACTGCGTTTATAGAGCGTCAAGCGTTGAGCAGGCCGACATTGTTGTTGCTTGGCTGGCCGAGCAAGATGTTCCTGCCTTCGTAAAAGATCGCAACATGGCCGGCGGCTACGTAGCGTTGGCCGTGGCTCCGCGCGGCGTGGAGGTTTGCGTAACGAAACCGGAAGATACCCTCCGGGCGGAAACGCTTTTGAAGGACCATTTTGAACTGATCAAATCGCGATCCGGCATACCAGTGGACAAAGTCATCCGCGTTCCGTGCGCCGAATGCGGAAGGCAGGCGGAATTCCCTGGCGAACTTTATGGCACCGTTCAAACTTGCCCAAGTTGCGGGCGAAATATGGATGTTGGGGACCCTCCCCAATACTGCTGAGTGGCCGCGCCCAACTCCATGCCGTTATGATTCCTTAGCTTTCGCGCACGCCGACTTGCGGGCTTCGACTCGTTGAGGCTGCGGGCTCGATGGGCAAGCCGGTCGCCGGATCGGTGCCTGCCGGAGTATTGCGTAGCCGCTCTTTCATCACCCGGCCCACCTTGAATTTGACCGTGCGTTTGGAGGGAACCTTGACCTTGTCCATGGTCTTGGGATTTTGCGCCAGGCGCGAGGCTCGAATCTTGCTTTCGAAAACGCCGAAGTCGCGAAACTCCAGCCGGTTATTCTTACTCAACTCGTTGACGATTTCGTCCAAAAAAGACTGAACGATCCGTTTGACCAGCACTCGCTTGCAGTTTTCCTGGTCCGCGATCCGGTCAATGAGTTCTTTCTTGGTTACAGTAGCCATTAAAGAATTCCAAGAAGTTGAAACGCGCTCGATGCCAAAAAAGCGAGCATAGCACGATCGAATCGCGATCGCACAGCCCGTCTGCCACAACTGGATTCTCGCCTTACGCAGACTCAAAGATGGCGAAAACTGAAAACACCTACTGAACGCAAACCATCATAACGAATAGACTTCCCGCTCGCAAGCGTGAATTTCCACATGTTATTTGGCGGTAAAAAGTTCGGTATCGGGCTTGAAAAAAATGCAGAAAGAAGCTAGCGGCGAGAACGTCCAAAGCGCTCCGACGCGAACCGGCGGAATAAAAACCCATCATCGCGGCCAAAGCCATGACCCGGAACGTCCACGATTGTGTTCGTGATATGAACTTCCTCACTTGGCGCGTCATCCAGATAAGCGACCGGCCAATCCGATCGGTCGAAGTCCGCAAGGCCACCGGGGAGTCCGTGGGGTTGAAAATGGCGTGCATATTTCCGCAGGGTTCCATTGGTCCGACCGCATGGATCGATGTGCGGCCGATGATCGAAATCATCAGCACGATAGCTGTAAGCATCATGAAGTGTGAATCGAGTGGACATCCGCAAACCTCAAACAACTTGGGGGTGACCCTGCTCGACCTATTGTTATTAGCATGCCATTCGGCAAGAGAATTGTAGGCCCGATAGAGCCGTCGTAGCGTTGCGGGGAAGCAAATTTCCCCCAACTTAGAGTCCAAACCCGGGTGGAGTGGCGAGGCCACGATGCATGAATTCAACACGGGGTTCGACGGTTCAGAAGCGATCTAGCGCAGGCCGGTGACACTGCGCGCAAACCGAGTTGACGCAAAGGGCCTTGCCGTCCGCTCTTCGCCGATGCAAACCACCAGCAATGTGCGCATCAAAATGGCCAAGTCCAGCTGGGGGCTGCATAAACGGATGTAGGCAATGTCGTACGAAATTCGTTCATCCCATGGGGCCGCCGCGCTGGAATACACCTGAGCCAGCCCCGTTAATCCCGGCTTTACCAGCAGCCGCTGTCGTCGGACCGGGTCATATTCCGCGATCTGATCCAGCAAAGTTGGACGGGGACCCACTACCGACATGTCCCCGCGAAGCACGTTAAACAGTTGGGGCAGCTCGTCGATTTTCAGGCGGCGAAGAAGATGCCCGACGCGAGTAATTTCGGGATGTCCGAGCGGGACGAGTTCCTTGGGATCAGGAGTCCGATCAGCCCGCATGGTTCGAAATTTCGTGACCATGAAAGGCTTCCCATCTTTCCCGCCTCGGATCTGCCGGAAGAAAACCGGCCCTGGGCTGGTAGCCTTGATTAAAAAAGCGGCCAGAAGCATCAGCGGTGAACACAACAATAGCAGGAGACCGCCGCCCACGATGTCGGAAACTCGCTTTCCCTGGCGAGTCCAAAAAGTGGCGTGTACCGGTGAAACATCCGTCTTCATTTCTTCGCACACTCTGGGTAACGGCCTCACCTGCGATTGACGCCGGGTGAATTGGTCATAGACTCCCCGCATTGGCGCGGTTGGCGGGTCGCACTCGCCACAGCAATCTATCCCTTCTTTACGGAGTGTATCGGAATGCGCGGATCGCGAATGGTACGGGCTTTTCAGTTTGTCGCCACGGGATTGGTGTTGTTACAAGTGGGCGGGTGCACGACGAACCAATTCCTGGAGCTGGTTCAGACCGTTTTTCTGGGCATCACCGCGGCCGGTAGCGTGGCCATCATTCAGAACATCTGATCCATTTCCCATTATCCTCTATCAGCAGTGCTTCGCGTGGCATGGCCAAGCGCAGCACCTCCATGCGTTTCGGCACACATGCCGCCGCCCAATGATACTGGGCTTGGGCATGGCACTCCCTTTTTGACGTTGACGGGCGTCCGAACGGGCCTATACTCAATCATCAATGCCGGGACTCAGGCGTAGGCATACCTGCCTCCTGCGCTCGCCGGACTGCACTGGGACACCCGCTGACACCGAGGACTCATTCATGCACAGTATGTTTGCTCTGCCAAAAAGGCGCGTTCCTTTGGGCGCATGCCTCGTTCTGGCATTGACTGTCGAGTGGACCGGCTTCGCCTACGCCCAAACGGGCTCCGCTACGAAGCCGCCGGCAGCCACCCCGACTCAGGCGGCGATGGCGGCTGACTTCACTGTCGAGCAGCTTTTCAAAGACTTCCTGCACTATGCGCGGATGGGTCAGTTCCGTAATGCCGACGCGGCCGCGAAGACCTTGCTCGTACACCCGGATTTGGATCCAGCAGAGGTCTCCCTGATCGCGGACAAGGATCGCAAGTCGATCGAGACCATTCAAACGCTGATCAAAAATTCGACCATCCCCGACAGTGCCTCGCGGGTTATGGAGTTGATCGAGCGCGGACGGTTCAAGCTCCGCCACGACCGCGAGCGGATCCTTAAGCACATCGAGGCCCTGGGTGGGACTCCACAAGAGGAAATGTACGCCATCAAGGGATTGATCGACGGTGGCGAGTACTCCGTCCCGTTGCTCCTCAATGCCCTCCAAGACCCCGCGAAAAAAGAACTGTGGCCCCGAATTATTCAGGCCTTGCCACGCCTCGAAAAAGACGCCGTCGGACCAATGGTCCAGGCCTTGGCCATCCAGGATAATGCCATCCGCCAATATCTCGCCCACGCCTTGGGCGAGATTGGCTATCCGCAGGCGATTCCTTACCTGCGCCAATTGGCGCTTGATCCAGCTTCCATCCCGGAAACGAAATCCGTTGCGACTCGCGCTGTCACTCGCATCGAACAACTCGCCGGTCGCAACTTCCCTGGCAACCCGGACGAACTGTTCGTCAATTTAAGCGAGCAATATTACAACGAGGACGAAAGCGTTCGCGCCGATCGGCGTCTGGAAACGGCCAATGTCTGGAGTTGGGACGCACCCGCCCAGGCTCTTGTTCCCGTCGTCGTGCCTACGAAGATTTTCGGACCCGTAATGGCCATGAACTGTGCCAGACAAGCATTGATCCATCGCGGAGACAACGATAATGGCCAGGCCCTCTGGCTCGCCGCAAACATTCGCCGCGAATCCCGCCTTGGTTACAACATCGAGAGCAGCGACATCAATGAAAAGGCCGAAGTTGATCCCACGCGGCCCCCGAATTTTCTGCGCGCTTTAGCCTACACCACGTTGTACGGGCCCAAGCGGGCACACCTTGTGCTTGCCCGGGCGGTGAAAGATACCGATTCCGCGGTCGCGCTGGGCGCCATCGAAGCTCTCCGGCTGACCGCGGGCGAGGCATCTCTGATTGGCACCGAAGACGCCAAGCAGCCTCTTACGCAGTGCCTGAGGTTTCCGGACCTGGTGGTTCGGATACGTGCAGCTTTGGCCTTGGGTGCCGCGTTGCCGCGCCAGCCC
>JBKJYI010000287.1:0-6996 GCA_046715855.1 Phycisphaerae bacterium | reverse complement strand
ACATAGGAGGTCGCGTCTGTAAGGGTCTTTGCCCACAAGAAGTTAGCCACCGGAGCGACGTAGAGAATCAGGTAACAATAATATCCCGGTGAGCCACGAGCGAAACAAGCGGTCGTTTGCCTTCATTAATGTCATTGCGAATTCACATTGCCGAGCCCCCGAATGGACATTCCGATGAGCCCGCGGTTTACCCCCTTTACCAGCAAGGCAAAATCCGCTCGGAGCAGCGAGACTTTTGCGGGATGATTGTGGTGTCGGTCTGTCGATACCACTAGGTATCGTGTTTGGCGGTCTTCAACACACACGATTCACGAGCAAAGAAAAAAGCAAAAAAAGTGTTGACGTTCGGTTTACGTTTCCCTACCATAGACCAAACAGTAATGGGTGAGCCCGCTTGCAAAGGACGGCCAGGGATGAGCCAGCGATCAGGTGCATTTGGAAAGTTATCACCGAAGGATTACGGCGATCATTCGCAAGTTGGCAGCCATGATGAACAAAAACTCGATCCCCTCTGCGTGTTTGGGCCTGGCGGTTCGTATCGAACCGCTCTCATGGGGACAGCACCGGTTGCCGGCGCTGGGATGTTTGAGATGGTGGATTTTCCGCCACAGCGTGCCGTTTCGGCTCAAGTGGTATCCGGAAGTTGGGAGCTTAGTTTCGAGCGCGTTCGAGTGGAAACCGCCCGATGGCGTCGCGTGGTGGTGGAATTGGCCGCCATGGCGACCAGACACATTTTGCCGCCAGTCCTGCTTGGACCTGCGGGGTTTGAGGGATGGCTTCACGAGGCAACGCAATGCCGACGCGCGTTAGGCGAGGCATGGACTCCGCCGTTCTTACGCCGCGCGGTAAACGCTGAGGAGTTAAAAGATGGTTCGTCGGAAAATCAATGTGACCGAGGATTCGCACTGCATGACCCCGCGTCAGCTCGAGATCCTGACCATGGTCCGCGACGGAAGACGCCTCAATGGCTATTCCCCGACCTTGCAGGAAATCGCCGACGAGCTGGGCATAAGCAAGATCACCGTGTTCGAGCACGTCGAAGCTCTTTTGCGAAAGGGGCTGCTTACGCGGCGCACCAACAGGGCACGCTCTTTGGAGTTGAGCGAGCTTGCGTCTTTGCCGGATGAGAGGCCTACGATTCTTCCGCTGGTGGGTCGAATCGCCGCCGGCCGTCCCATCGAGGCTATCGAGTCCGCTGAAACAGTCGACTTGGAGGAAATGTTTACCAGTCGTCATCCCGTGGGCGTCCTCACCGTCACCGGCGACAGCATGATCGACGAGCAAATCCGCGACGGCGACATGGTGGTATATGAGCGGCGGTCAAATCCCCGAAACGGTGACACCGTAGTGGCACTAGTCGATGGCGAGGAGGCAACCCTGAAAAAGTTTTACAAGGAAAAAAACCGCGTTCGCCTCCAGCCAGCCAACCCCAAATACGAGCCGATTTTTACCAGCAACGTGGACATCCAAGGCGTAGTAATCGGAGTCATACGCAGATACTAAGTGAACGCAGAATCGTTGAACCGATTCCCCAACGGGAGTCCCGTAGGGACGTTAAGAAAATAGCCCAGCGTTTCAACGCTGGGACACCTTGCCAGACCTTGATCCAGTCCCGGAGGGACGGCTGAATCGGATTTAGTCGGGTAATTCATTCTGCGTTCCTACTTAGCCATCCCATCCCTCGGGAGGTGCCACTCGGAGAAATGAAAATTACGAATCGAGCCCATCTTGCAGCATTCCTTTATAGCCTGCGGTGTTGGGGGCCGAGTCGTTCGAAGCCTTCTTTTTTCTCTGTTTTGGAAGTATTCGACAGGCGACGGCCCACAATGCAGAATCACAAGCATGGAAGTATCAGAAATCCAAACGCAGTTCGATCGAGCCCATACCCAGCTAGCTGGGCGCGGGCAGGACCACGTACTCCGGTGGTGGGGGGACCTTGATAGCGGACAGCGCGAAGAGCTCCTCGCCGATTTCGAATCGATCCCCTGGTCCACTATCGCTGCGGTCATGGATACGCACATCCGCCACGCTCCCATTCACGCAACCCATGCGAACTTGAAGCCGGCGTCGGTCTTTCCTGCAAACCCTGGTGCGGATCGAGTCCGCGAATACGACGAAGCGCGTGCCGATGGAATCGAACTCCTGCGGGCCGGAAAAGTTGCGGCATTCACGGTG
This sequence comes from Phycisphaerae bacterium, assembly GCA_046715855.1. Lineage (GTDB taxonomy): Bacteria > Planctomycetota > Phycisphaerae > UBA1845 > UBA1845 > CAZAMB01. The sequence continues at coordinate 4,821 of JBKJYI010000287.1, read as the reverse complement.
GCAGGGGGGCAGGGGACCCGGCTTGGAGTCAGCGGCCCCAAAGGCATGGTGCCTGTCACTCCGGTGAAGAACAAGGCGCTCTTCCAGCTTTTTGCCGAGATGATCGTCGCCGCTCGGCGACGGTACCATACAGTCATCCCCTGGTACATCATGACCAGCCCGGCCAATCACAACGCAACTCACCAATTTTTCTCTGATCACGCCTATTTCGGCCTCCGCGGCGAGGACGTCATTCTTTTTCCGCAAGGCACATTGCCCGCTTTCGATTTTTCCGGCCGACTCCTTATGGACGCCAAACATCGCTTGTCATTGGCTCCTGATGGGCACGGCGGTTCGCTCAAAGCGCTCATCCAAAGCGGGGCACTGGCGGACATGCGGAATCGCGGCGTCACGACGATTTCCTATTTCCAGGTGGACAACCCGCTGGTGAAACCATTTGACCCGCTTTTTCTTGGCTTGCACGCCCGGACGCAATCGGAGATGTCCACCAAGGTGGCCCGCAAAGCCCACGACCTGGAAAAAGTCGGCAACCTCTGCGTCGAGAACGGCCAGGTCAAAGTCATCGAGTACTCGGAGATGCCCGAAGAACTCGCCAAGCAAAAAAACGCCGACGGCTCGCGCAAATTTGACGCCGCCAATTTGGCGTGTCACTTGCTCGAAGTCGATTTTGTCGAGCGTGTTGCCGGACAGCCGTCGGGCCTTCCCCTGCGCCGTGCCGAAAAAGCAATTCCCTGCATCGACGAGAACGGCCACCGCGTGCAGCCTGTAAAACCAAACGCGGTGAAGCTCGAGACATTCGTTTTCGACGTATTGCCGCTGGCGCAAAACCCCCTGCTTTTGGAGGTGGAGCGCCAGGAGGAATTCTCCCCAGTGAAGAACGCAGCCGGTCCCGATTCGCTGGAGACTTCGCATCGCGATCAAATCGAGCGCGCCTGTCGCTGGCTGGAAAAAGCGGGCATTCCTCTCCCGCGACGCCCAGACAGATCGTGCGGCGTCACCGTGGAAATATCACCGCTCTTTGCATTCGACGCCGACGAACTTACCAACAAAGCCCGCGAAATACCACCACTTGTTGAAGGGGCTGCAGTGTACCTCGCATAGCGAACTCAGCTTGACCAGACCAGCTTGCGAGCCTATCTTCCCCCATCCGTCGAGGCCGCAAATGTGGCCCCGAAACGGGCAGGTAGCTCAGTTGGTAGAGCAACGGACTGAAAATCCGTGTGTCGGCGGTTCAACTCCGCCTCTGCCCAATGGCCGGAAACGCCCAAAACACCTTCTTTTTCAGCGTTCTGGTTGTTTTCGGACGGCGTTTCTTCGGTGCTGTGCAATTCAGTGCGCGGGCCTTCAGCAGCGCCCCCTGCAGCGCCTTGCGGTCCTTCTTCGCCAGGCGACCCAGCGGCCCTCTCCCACACCTCCTCAGGAATCATTAGGTAATGTTTTTCCGATACCTCACGGCTATGGCCAAGCCAGCGATCTACGGCGTAATCCGGATAGGTCTGCTTCCATTCGGTGTCGCAGCTCCTCCTGAGAGTTTGAAAAATATGACTCCACGGTTCCATCCCGGCCCTTTCAGCGATGGAACGCATCGTCCGGCGTATATTGAGCCTGGAAAGCGCCACAACGTGTTCTTGGCCCTCTGGGGCCGCATCAAAAGCATCCTGTAAAACTTTCATGAGCTTGGGGGTGATTGGCACCAACCGGCGTTCGTGCCCAGCGTACCGTTCGGTTTTGATCGAATGAACGTTAATTCGCTTTTGGTCCCAATCCACATCAGCCCATGTAAGCGAATGCGTCTCGGATGGCGTCCTGAGTCCGGCGAATCTCGCCAAACCGAACAAAGCGCGCCAAGCGACATTGGGACAAGCATCAAGAATTCGATCCGCTTCGTTTGGTGTAATATAACGATCGCGGGCGGCGGCCACAGACGAGCTTACTAGCTTGCGGAATGGGTTCTTTTCAATCAATTCGCGTTCTACAGCGGCATTAAAAATAGCTTTAGCCTGTCGGCAATGGAGACGGATCGTTCCTTCAGCTATTCCACTAACAGCAAGCTCCGACCGCCATTCAGCCGCCCCGTCGAGCGTAATTGAGTCGATTTCCACGTTTTCGCCGAAGTGCTGTTTTAACAGTCCGGTTGTTTGCGCTATTCGCTTTCGGCTCGCCGGTTTCAAATCCGATCGCTGATCTAAGTAACGGGAAAGCCAACTAGAAAGGGTTAATGCTGGGCTTTTGGCCGTTCGCGATTCGACAAGTCCAAAAGCAGCTAACTTGGCATGCGTTTGATCCGGTAACCCCGCTAACCATTCGGAGACTTCTGAAGCAGGGGTCATATTTGTCAATTTAGCGTGGCAAAGCGCGTCAATCCGCGTTTTGAATTGTTTGACTACTTCCAATCCACAACGCCCAAGCCGTATCGTTCTTCGGTTCTTTTCTAGATCGTAGAATTGCACCGCCCGCCCTGGCTTCTTTCGGCGATCTGTTCGAGTGATGGAGGCCATGATCTGCTTACTTTCTTATTATGCGCCGCAACTCCAATCCCAAAACATCCGCAAGTTTAGTGGCGGTATTCAGGGTTAGGTCGCGATCCGCCTTGATGAATCGATGAATCCCGCTGTAAGGAACCCCTGATTTTTTACTTAACGTGAACATCGATAGGCGGGACGCCCTAAAGGCTTGACGAAGTTGATCACCCAAACCCTTTATCTTTCGATTCTTCACGCCGTCGATGATATCACTATTCGCATATTTGTCCAATTTAGAGCCTATTTTTATCGTCATTCGCTGCGCACCGCTGCCGGGCTAACTTTAGTGGTTATGTTGCTGGAGCAAGTTACACAGCTTCATGACGGCTCGGATTCGCCGCTGGTTCTCCCTTCTTTGACTGGGGAGGCCAAGCCTGTGGTTTTCCTAGTTTGGCCCCGTTACTGTGGTGATGACGGTATTCAGCTACAAGCACCGCTCCTGGCACGCCGTCACTGGACTTCCTCAACGCGGCAAACCACAGGCTTGGCGTCCGTTGCAGCCTGGGGGTCCGCCGCGCCGGGGGTCGCGTGGGGGTAAGAATCAGGGGGAGGGGTAGGGAGCCCGCTACCAAGCCCGGCCAAATTCATCGATTCAACAAAATCAGCCCGTAAACGCCAAGAATGCTGGTTGGGGGTTGGCGTGTAGCGCTCTGCAATCTCCAATAACCGCAAGTCCTCCAACCAAACTCTGGCTGTGTCGGCACCGACTACCGCAGCGTCAGCTATTTTCCCTGTCGGCTGAAACCCGTCGCGGAGTTCCCACAAAGCGCGCAACAGATTTGCACGCATGGACGGTATGCAATCAATGGCCACGCGAATGACAATCCGAAAAATGTCCTCATCCACTACATCCAATCCCCGCGCTAATGCAATCCCTATTGCCAGTTTCTTAAGCGCCTTGGCAATTCGAGTGCCAACTTCTGGAGTTGGAAGGAACTCTATCGTACCGCGACTATCTCGCGCGACCTCGGATCTCGCTCGCGAAACCAAATCTGAAAGGTGAGTCAGTCGAAGGGACATCTCCTCGGGGACAGTTGCGCTCCGGCCCGATTGAGCGAGTACGCCGAGCACGGCCCGAGTTAACTCAGCCCGCATCGTCGATTCGGAATTGGTATTGCTTAGCGCCCTGTTTACTTTGGAAACGCGTCCCGCGCTTTGTAGGCGGAATCGCAAGAAGCGTTCCCCGAGTTGCTGCGATACACCCCAAAACTTCTCAATTGCCGGGGTAACTGCTGCCAACATCCCGAATCGGCTGACATAGCTGCGTTCGCAGTTGCCGAAAGCTTTACTCGATTGCCCATCATAGGCGTCCCGCAGTATCCCGAGTATTTCCTTGCGGGCTTCACTAGGCAACGATAGGACCGTCGTAAAATCTTTCACGATAAGCACCTTGCCATTGAGTTTCGGCAAAAGGGAAGGATCACTACCGTCGTCATTTTGAAAGCCGCTAATTAGCGCCGCGGGCTTGAGGCTGGACAGCATGTAGATTGTCGAATCGCCTTGCAAGGCCCGGATCATTTCCGTCTTACCATCACCAGGCGCACCAATTATAAACACCCAGACCGGGTCGCCCTCTAGTCGGTGGGCCATAACTGTACCCAGTACCACGTCTAGCAAGTCAGGGTCAGTATTGTCCAGCCACTTCCTGAAGACTTCCTGAGCTTGCGACAGCGTAGTCGCTGTAGGGCCTGGGGGTGATATTGCCCCCCTCGCTACTGGGTCAGGTTCCCGTGGTCCAGAGATTTGACACACGGCTTGTTTTTGATAAAATTCCGACTGACTCAGTGAAACTTGGGCCGGTTCGGTTTGCAGACCGACCGGCTCGCTTTGTTCTACAAGCATTACGCTGCCCGCCCTTCTGAAACTGTCAGGGCTCCGAATTGAGTCATATCGCAGCCGCCAAAAACGAATTTCTCAATATCGCTTTCGCGCCAACGAACCGATCGGCCAAGGCGAACAGGCTGTGGCAGTCGCCCGCTGCTAACGAGCTTCCAAACGTGCCGGGTCGATATTTTCCACTTGTCTGCAACGTCACGGACAGTAAGCAAATTCATAAAACTCTCCTCGGTTTCTTGTTTCACACAAACCACTTGGGACTAACCTGGGAGCAAATCCCTCAGACATGCCCTTCAACGTAGGACACCGGTATAATACCACAGATCATAGGGTTTCCAAATCCGTGTCCAATTTCGTTTCCTGATTCTCTACGTCGCTCCGGTGGCTAACTTCTTGTGGGCAAAGACCCTTACAGACGCGACCTCCTATGTAGTCAACCGGCATCGAACTGCGGTTCGCCCGT
>JBKJYI010000286.1:0-7392 GCA_046715855.1 Phycisphaerae bacterium | reverse complement strand
CCCCCGGATACTGTTGGCGACGTGGGCCGAGAGCACTATGTTCAGATGGTCAACACCGTGTTCGCCGTCAGCGATAAACAGGGGATCCTTTTAGCTGGTCCCTCTGCCATCAACACCTTATGGGCCTTCTTTGGCGGACCTTGTGATACGGAGAACGACGGCGACCCCATCGTGCAATACGATCCATTGGCCGATCGATGGCTTCTAAGTCAGTTTGCCGTGCCAGGAGGAGGGGCCGGATTTCACGAATGCATAGCTATTTCACGAACGGAGGATCCGATTACGGGAGGATGGTATCTCTACGATTTTGCCACACCTGTACTTCCGGATTACCCCCAGATTGGGGTTTGGCCGGACGGCTACTATATGTCCACATACGAAGGGTCCAATCTGGGCGCATACGCATTCGATCGAAGTGCGATGCTCGCGGGTAACCCGGCAATCTTCATCTATTTCACGCTGCCTTCGCTGGCTTCCGGACGTCCGCAGACCCGAATTCAGCCCAGCGATTTGGACGGAACGACTCCTCCTCCGCCCGGCACTCCCAACTTCTTCACAAGGTCGGTGGATGGCGCGCTCCAAGGCGGCGGCGCCGACCGGTTGGAACTCTTTGAGTTTTCCGCGGATTTTGTCAATCCCCTTAGCTCGACATTTACGGGGCCTGCGAACCTCCCCACGACACCCTATAGCGTTGAGATGTGTGGACCATTACTTCCGCGTACCTGTATTCCCCAGTCGGGGACCTCACAAAAGGTCGATCCACTTTCGAATCGATTGATGCGCCGTCTGCAATACCGCAATCTCGGCTCCCATGAAAGCCTTGTGGTCAATCAGACTGTCGATGTCGGAGATTTTGACGATCACGCGGGTATTCGGTGGTATGAGCTTCGCCGTACTGGGGGAGCATGGACCATCCGGCAGGAAGGGACATACGCGCCTGACTCCACCCACCGATGGATGGGCAGCGCGGCGGTGGACAAGTTCGGTAACTTGGCCGTCGGATACAGCGTCTCGAGTTCAACTCTCTTCCCGGGGATTCGCTACGCGGGCCGTTTGGCCGACGATGCCTTGGGCACGCTTCCCTTTGGGGAAGTTTCGGTTGTGGTCGGAGGGAGCTCACAAAGCGGCTTTTCTCGATGGGGAGATTACAGTTCGATGAACGTCGACCCCGTGGATGATTGTACGTTCTGGTTTACGACGGAGTATTATCAGACGACTACGACCGCAGGATGGCGGACACATGTCGCATCGTTTAGTTTGGATTCGGCTCCTCCAACGGTTGAACTTGGCGACCCGATCGTACTATGGCCGCCCAATCACAAGTACCACGAATTCAATCTGTCCGATTGCGTCGAACGCATCGTCGATGGATGCGACGGCACGCTTGGCGTCAATGACGCCGCGAACCTAATCGCCATTTACAGTGACGAAATCGGAGGACGCCCAAGGGAATGGAGACGGTCATACGCTTGACGACATTGTGATTCTCGGTCCAGGCGCGTTTATGCTTCGTGCCGAGCGGCAAGGAGACGGCAATGGACGAGTCTACGGAATTATGTTGGAGGTGGTCGACCGCATCGGCAATACGGCTCAGGCTACTTGCAAAGTTTTCGTACCACACGATCAATCCGGTTCCCTGCCGCTGGATGATGGAGCGTCGGCGGGCTACACCGTGCCATAGGGAGGTTTGGGATTCTCATCTTGTTGAACTGAGCGAACTTGAACGAAATGAGCTTGCTGTTCGTAACGATTTTGAAAAGGCCAAAGGCCCGCGAAACGACTTCGCCGACTCCAAAGCTTGCTTAAAAGGAGCCACCAGTTCCAGCCTGATTCACATCGCCGCTTAAAGGCCAACCAAATCGGGACATCGTCAAGCCTAGAGGCGGATGCACCCGTCGAAGCCTGCATGCCCAACGATGACGGGACTTGGACGGGCGAAATCGAAGTGAAATAACTTTGGGAGATTACTTCCCCCTCGGCTCGGCTGGGATTGCTACTGAACACCCAGCCGGGCTTTTCGTTTGCGAGCATCGTCAAGGCGTACAGCGAGGTGGTCTGGCGGCAGGACACCGAGACCTTTCTCCGCACACTGGAGAATGCGTTCCATCACTTCGGCGGCGTGCCTCGAACACTGGTTGTGGACAACCTCAAAGCCGCGGTTATCAAGCCCGACTGGTTCGATCCGGACCTCAATCCCAAGATCCAATCCTTCGGCGAGCATTACGGCACGACCGTTTTGCCCACCAAGCCCAGAATGCCCCGGCACAAAGGCAAAATTGAACGGCAAGTCGGTTACGCCCAGGACAATGGCCTCAAGGGATTGGAGTTCACCAGCCTGGCCGATCAGAACCATCATCTATTGGAGTGGGAGACTTCGGTCGCGGACACGCGCATTCATGGGACTACTCGCAAACAAGTCAGCAAGCTGTTTGAGGAGATGGAGAGGCCGGCGTTGTTGCCGCTGCCGCTGGAGCGCTTCCCCTTCTTCCACAAGGCCGAGCGTATCGTCAACCGCGACGGGCACATCGAAGTCGACAAGTCCTTCTATTCCGCACCGCCCGAATATCTGGGGCGCAAGGTGTGGGCGCGTTGGGATGCGCGGCTGGTGCGCATCTTCGATCATCGCTTCCAGCAGATCGCCGTGCACGTGAAGGTCGAGGCGGGCAGGTTCCATACCCGGGACGAGCACATCGCCCCGGAGAAGATCAGCCGGATCGAGAAGGGAACGGAGTATCTGCTGCGCAAGGTGGGCGTCATCGGTACTGGCGCCGAACAGTGGTCCCAGTCCATGCTGCAGCATCGGGGCATCGAAGGCATCCGCGTGCTGTCGGGCTTGCTGAGTCTGGGGGAGCGGCATCCGTACACCGCTGTCGATCGGGCCTGCGAGATTGCGCAGACCCACGGTGCATATCGGCTGCGGGTCATCCGCAAGCTCATCCAACATCACGGTGTCCCGCAGGAACAGTTCGAGTTTATTCACGAGCATCCGATCATCCGCAAGTTGAGTGACTACGGGGATCTGGTGCGATCGGCTTTGCAGGAGACATCCGTATGACCAACAACCATCGAAACAGGATCAAGAATCGAAGCGTTCTCGCCCATCCCCTTGAGGGGGAGCCAGCGTTCCCACGCTCCCCCCCAAACTTCCCCTTCGTTCCTTCGACGGTGATGACTTCCAATCGCCCCCTGGAAGATTGGGGCAAACTGATCGGTGACGTGCCGTCGGCCACGGCCATCCTCGATCGGTTCCTCCATCACGCCGAGGTCCTCACCATCACCGGTAAGAGCTACCGGCTACGCAATCAATCGGCGGCGCCGCCAGTGGCAAAGGGCAAGAAAGTCACCGAACCCGAGTCAGCCGCTTGCGTCGAATGAGTCTACTGAGGTATACAACTACCCGGACTGGCGGGATTTGGGGCGCTCACACCTGGCCGCATTTAAGGCGCCTCGTGACACGTGATGCCTGCGACGACTTGTTGACCATGCTCGACGGAGCGGTCATCGAAAAGTCTGAAACTGGTGGCGGTTGAGCCGGTTCAACATCCGCGGGCAAGCTGGGACGTATCGACCCTCCAGCCGCTTGCGCTCGGGAAGCTACAGTTCAAGAAGGCATCTATGGATGTTGGAACAGATGAAGTTGCCGCCCGAAGGCGGCGCCCGATGGCCGCAGTCAGGCCAACGAGATGTTCGGCGCCATCAGAGCACCACCAAATGCTGCACTGGTGAGGGCAGTCAGAGCCGGTGCGCTATCCAAAATACGGATTCTTACGTGAAACAATCCATTAATTCTCAGGTAGGGCCTACGGTGAATCAACTTTGAACGTGTCCTCACTTTCGGACTTGGTTGATGTCGAGTTGACACCGGGGAGCGCCTGATCGACAAAAATGGGCCTACCGCATTCCGGGCACACACCGGAAATATTACCAGTCAAATTATAACAACATCTGGCACATATCAAGTTTTTATTGCGATGCAGGCGGCGGCCTGCCCAGCGTACTAGTATTACCATAGGGTAGGACCATAATATGACTACGATTGCCCAAATTGGAGCGCAAGCTTCCCTACTACTCCACATACGTCCATCGTCATGCTGAGCTGTGTGCTTTCGAAATCCAAAGCCCGCCCAGTCTCGCATCATTGGAATCTGATAGGGCACTGCGAGATTATAGGCTCTTTCAGAGTAGCCAACCCAAATTGTAAAGCCCGAGACGAACACCCAAGTTCGCTTTGCGGCATCCTCTCTCCAATATACTCGTACATCCCGACTTGTTGCAGCACGAATTGCGCAGCATATAACAACGAATCCAAGTATGCTCGAAGCAGCGAAGAAGGCCCCCCGTCCATTACAACTGTGCAACACAGGGCTTAACAACCAACAACCAGCTCTCAAAACACACCGCAAAAGATGTAGCACTCAGCATAGACAATGAGTAATTCCGCTCGACCATATTCGTTGACGCACCCATTCGGTATATCCGTTATCTCGCTAATATGATGATCACAACCCTGTGAGCAGCATCGAGGGCAATCATAACTATTGCAACACCCGGTTGCCGCTTGGCTAGATGCATTTGCGACCCCTCCACAATATGTATATACTTGGCTATATTCAGTACCATAGTCAATGCAAGACAATCCTGCTGGATCCTGATACCTTACCGGGTTGCCCATGCTATTGAGATATAGATTTAATCCGTCCAAATTATTGCTCGCAATAAGTGCCGAGTGGGTGGCGACGACAAGTGCGACACTCAAAGGATCCCTTTGCACAAAGCTCCTTTGTGCCGCAACATATTGCCTCGCTCGATTCTGGTAGCTTCCGATTTCCGGCTCAAATAGCAATCCCTGGTGCGCAAACGGCTGTTGGACCGTTGACGTTAAGCGTCCTGGAGTGCGCTGAAGCCCGGACGGCAACGAATCAAACTTCGTCGCATCGCTAGAGTCGTAATCTCCGTCGAAGTCGAGATCCATGATTCGGCAAGCGGCGGACACGGTCCCTGTACAGATTGAACCTACCGTCCCTTTGTCCGTGGCGTCGACATCCCCATCGCCGTCTCGATCGCTATAGCCAGTCGATTGATGAACAGTGAGCTCGCCGTATGGTGAGTAAACGTCGCGCTCAACGAGGTGCCGGCCGAGGTCGGTCATGCCGATGACGTTCCAATTAGCGTCCTGGTGCACGTACAAGTCACCTTTGTCCTTTACGCGTACCATGACCAGCTCGTCGATGTACTGCGTTCCGTGGATAAATTGCTGGACCATCGTGCCCGACCCGTTACGGGTCTCGATGATCTTCTGGCCATCGTATAAGTATACCTCGGTTTTGTCCTCATCTCCAGAATTGGTGACGACCTTCTTGATTCGGCGCCCCAGGGCATCGAACTCCGAAGTCTGGATAGTCACGTCATCCTCTTTGGCCCGGACCTTCACAAGACGGTTCCAGGCATCATAGACATAGATGTACTTGCCGTCGTCGATGAGGTTTCCGGCATGGTCATGGCTGATGCTCTTGCTGGTCGAGCCGTAACTCTCGGACCAGACAATGTCGTCGCCCGCGTCATCGATGTCGTCATCGGCGTTGTTGTCGTAGCCAATCTTGCTGTCGTCGTACTTGGTACCATTGCCTCCGAAGGCCACTCCACCGTAGCTGAAGGTACTGTCGGTGATATTAATTCGAAGATTGGCACCCTCCCAAACCTTAAGTGACGTACCGTTGACCTTAATCTTGATGGTCGCGGTGCCGGTGATCGGAAACACGCCTAAACCGAGGCTCGTCCGGTTTCCTTTGACGACCTTATGAAGACTCATTGTGCCCGAGTCACTGCACCCGAGCTTATAACCATTGTTCGCGTCACGATAGCGTACCCAAAGGTCGCCGCTGCCAGTGGAAGTTACATCGATGTACGTTTGGAAAACGTAGTTGTCGTCGGAGAAATTCTGAACGGCGACCTCCCCGGCACTTGTGCCGGTCCCCGCTTGCACGAGGAGTTGGCCTGTAGAGAGGGAGGCGCTGCCGGCCCCGCTGATGCCGGGCACCTGAGGATCGGCGGCCGTACCGTTGTACACCTTGAAGTCATCGAAAGTGACATTGGTCTTGTCGGAGTACAAACCGGCCTGCCCGATGCCAAAATCTGTTCCGGGGTCGTAGGTGCAAGTGGCCCCTTGCGCGGGCAGGCTGACCGTGATGCCCTGCTGCTTGACCACGGCCTTGATGGTGTAGGCCGTGCTGTCGTTGATGGTGACGTTGGCGCTGGTCAGAACAGCACCCCAGCTTCCGCTGGTGATCTTGTACAGCGCGATCTTGCCTGTGTTTCGATTGAGTACAACGGCGTAGTAACTGTTCGTGCCGTCATGGGCGAAGACGAAACCCGCCTTGTTGGTTGAAGAGCTCGTTGGGAAGGTTACCGTCACTTCGTAGGTAACGATATCCAACTTCGGGCTGGCCAATAGGACGGCTTCACTGCTGGTCAAAGTGTCCACATTCACCTTGTTGGAAGAGATGCTCCAAGTGCCCTTATTGACCGACCACAAACTGTTGAGCGTACTGGTAAAGGGTTCTTTGATCACAATGGGGGCACCGGCCGGATTGGGTCGATCCAACGTGGTGATTTCGTTGGTTTCGTTGGCGGCATGAGTCACGGTGGAGGTGGTAGTGTTGATCTTGATGCCTCCGGCCGAGGGAGTGAAATTACCCAGCAGATCCATGTTGAAGTTCTCGGAAACATCAGAGACGTACACGGCATTGCTGGAATTAAGGATGCCGCGATCAGCATCGCCCAGTCGATTGAGATTGTCGTAGGTGAAGGATTGGCTCTCGGCCTTGTACAGCGGATCCTCGATGGCGAGTCGGTTGCCGTTGCGGTCATAGGTGTATTTACGTTGCAAAAAGGCGACAGCTGCGCCTTCGCTAGCGGCAATATCAGTATGCTTTAGATTCACGATGCGGCCGAAACGATCAAGGCCATCATACTGCCCGCTGGTTCCATGCCACAAGTCCGCCTTTGTGTCGTTGCCGTATTTACCACTGAATTCGTCATGCTCTCGTCGTACCTGCCGGCCGATTCCATTAAAATTATATTCCGCAATCAAATCACCTTTGCTTCCGCCACTATCGCGCGCGATCTGACCTGGACGGTTGAACACGTCGTTGATCGTGTCTTGCAGGGTACCGGTAGTGCCGGAGTGAGTATAGCCAAACCAGATCTTGCGATTGTCGGGATACTCGAGCCAGTTCCGGCGATTGTAGTAGGCGCTAGCATAATCTGTGCCGTAGCCATAATCGACAGCCAATGTCGTGCCGCCGACGACTTTGCCATTTTCTTCCTGCTCTTCTTTCGTGAGCTTATCTGCGGTGTTGTACGCGTACTTCACCTGATTTGCCGCGTCGGTCC
>JBKJYI010000285.1:0-9427 GCA_046715855.1 Phycisphaerae bacterium | reverse complement strand
CCTTCCAGGTGCCCGCGACGCCTGGCACCACGGCCTGCACGCCCAGTCGGCCTTCGGTCCCGACCTCCCGCGCTACCCGTGTCACTTCGGACGCGAACGACCGAAGTTGCTCCACCATCGTGTTAATGGTTTCCTTCAGCTGCAGGATTTCCCCGCGAACGTCCACGGTGATTTTCTTGGACAAGTCGCCATTGGCCACGGCGGTGGTCACCTCGGCGATGTTGCGCACCTGGCCCGTCAGGTTGGAGGCCATCGAGTTCACCGAGTCGGTGAGGTCCTTCCAGGTGCCAGCCACGCCCGGCACCGCCGCCTGGCCGCCAAGCTCACCTTCCGTCCCGACTTCGCGCGCCACGCGAGTCACTTCCGCCGCTAACGAGCTGAGCTGATCGACCATCGTATTGATGGTTTCTTTCACCTTGAGGAATTCGCCACGAACGTCCACGGTCACTTTCTTGGAGAGATTTCCGCTGGCCACCGCCGTGGTCACTTCCGCGATGTTGCGAATCTGGCTGGTGAGGTTGAGGGCCATGTTGTTGACCGAGTCGGTGAGGTCGCGCCAGATGCCGGACACGCCCTTGACCTTGGCCTGTCCGCCGAGCTTTCCTTCGATACCCACTTCGCGAGCCACGCGGGTCACTTCCGCAGTAAACGACCCGAGACGCGCCACCATCGTATTCACGGTTCGAGCGGTGCGAAGGAACTCGCCTCGCAGCGGCCTGTCTTCGGTTGTTTCAAGTGAAATGGTTTGCGAAAGATCGCCGCTGGCCACCGCACCCACGACGCGGGCGATTTCCGCAGTCGGGCGCACCAGGTCGGACAGCAGCGAGTTGACCGATTCGACCATCCCCGACCAGGAGCCGGCCGCACTGCCGATCGAAGCACGCTCCTTAATTTTTCCTTCCTGACCGACGACGCGATTGACGCGTTCGAGCTCGGTCGCCATGCGCTCGTTCATCTCGATGATGTCGTTGAACGTGTCGGCAATCTTCCCCGCGGTCCCAGTCCAATCGACCGGGAGGCGCACGGAAAAATCGCCTTTCTTAAAGGCTTTCAACACCTTGAGTAATTGCGTTTCATCGATGGAGGGGTCGATCAGTTCGGTTGCCATACTGCTCCTCGTTGCTTCAACGATCGAATGGAAGGAAAGGCGACGGTGGGCGCTTCGCCGCACAACACTTTCGCTCTTTCCCCGAAAGGGCCCTCTGCTTTGCCCGACAAATGATCGTACATTTTGAATTCGGCAAAGTCTATGCGCGCCAGGCTCATCTTTGGGCCACGGGGCGTCGCGAAATGGCCGCGGGTGTACGAGTCAGGGCATCACAAAAAGTCTATATTTCAAGATCGGAGTGCGAATCGAGAGAAATGAGTATCGCTGCGTGGGCGATCTCAATTTATGAATTCTGCTTCACGCTCTCTACGGGATCGGCGCAGATGGGAACAATGAAATTCTCTTCATGCAACTATCGAAAATAGGCCTTCAAAACGTATTCGTACATCATGCGATGGGTATTGAAGAATGAGCCATTGATGGCGATGCAATTTCGCATGACGTCGATAAAACCGGGCAGGTCCTGGTGGAAGAGCGGCAGGATGGAATGCTCCAGCTTGGCGTAAAGTGACGAAGCATCCTTACTCGGGTCGTGTTCGCCAACATCCACTCCTCTGTCGTCGCCAATTCCCCAACCCGTCACTCCCTCAACACACCCCTCCACCCACCATCCGTCGAGAATGCTTAGAGAGGGCACGCCGTTGAGTGCCGCCTTCATGCCGCTGGTCCCCGAAGCCTCCAGCGGTGCTTGCGGCGTGTTGAGCCATAGGTCTACGCCGGAGCCGATGAGCCGGCCGAGTTCCATGTCATAGTTTTCCAGATAGGAAATTCGCACGTTGGGGAACAAGGACTCACGTGCTTTGAAGACGCTCTGGATCAATTCTTTGCCGTATGCGTCGTGGGGATGGGCCTTGCCGGCAAAAACCACTTGCAGCCCGCCCGCTTCAACTGCGATACGCTTAAGCCATTCAGCGTCGTGAAAGAGCAGGCCGGCGCGCTTGTACGTTGCGGCGCGCCGCGCAAACCCAATGGTAAAGGTTTCGGAATCCAGTCCCGCGTTGTCTTCGCGATTGACATAATGAATCAGCAAATCCTTGGCTTCCTGGTGAGCCGTCCACACTTCGTCTGCGGGCAAGGCCTTCGCCGCCCGCAGGAGGAACGATTCTTCCCGCCAACCAGGAAGGTGGCGATCATACAAGGTTTGGAAGGCCGGTGATGTCCATGTGGCCGCATGAACGCCGTTCGTGATCGCATCGACACGAAATTCCGGGAACATCTTGCCGGCTACTTCCCCGTGCCGGCGAGCGACCGCGTTCACAAAGCTGCTCAGATGGAGTGCAAGGTAGGTCATGTGGAACTGGCCGTCCCACTCAAATAACTTGGGGTTGGCCAAGGCTGGGATATCTCCGACAACGCCACGCACCAGGTCCATCGGAAATTTGTCGTGCCCCGCCGGGACCGGAGTGTGCGTAGTGAAAACGCAGCGCTTGCGAATGGACTCGATGTCTTCGTCGTTTGCTTCACTTCGCCCTTGTGCTCGCAGCCGCGCATCGAGCAACTCGAGTGCCAGGAGCGCCGCGTGCCCTTCGTTGAGGTGGTATCGCTCGATGCCGACAAACCCAAGTTTCTGCAGCATCCGGACGCCGCCAATACCCAGCACCACTTCCTGGCAGAATCGGTAACGGGAATCTCCACCATATAAATAGTGAGTAAGCGTGCGGTCCGCCTCGCTGTTTTCAGGCAAGTCGGAGTCCAGCAGAATCGCCGGTACGCTGAAATCTCCATCCTGACCCACGACGTTTCGCGTCCAGGCGCGCAACTGAACTTCACGGCCTTCAATGGAGATGCCGACTCGCTCGGGTAATTCGGTTAAAAAATCCTCAACCACCCATAGCGCAGGCTCTTCGCGCTGCCAGCCGCTGGGATCAAGCCGTTGATAGAAATATCCTTTCCGATGAAGCAGCGTCACGGCCACCATGGGCACGCGCAGGTCGGCGGCCGAGCGGACCGTGTCACCGGCGAGCACACCCAAGCCTCCGCTGTAAGTGGGCATGGCCGCATGCAGTCCGATTTCCATCGAGAAATAAGCAATTTTGCGTTGCTCAGGTTTCGAAGTGCTGGGGATAGGCTGGTTGGGCATAGAAGCTCGACGCAGGTTATGTTGCCCGACCAAGCGCGCTCGCGCTTCATTCTGGCCGGGGTCCGGACCGTGCCAGAAGATACAACCATCAACATTGGTTTGGGAAGGGGCCCATGACCATTCGCTCGTCGAGCAGTGCCTGCTCGACCTAAGGTCGTTCTGCCTCCTGTGCCCCTCGGAGGAACGACGATGACGTGATTTCCTCCAGTGACATTTTCATGCGCCGCGACCAGCTTGGATGTCGATCCTGGCCGACTCCTGGAACATTGACCGGCTCGCGCTCACCGGCAAGATCATCAAGCGAAATGCCCACCATGCATGATGGACTCGCGTAGAGAAATTTCACAAGCGCTCGACACGCGGACTCGATTTCCTTGTCGCCTTGCTCGATCGCAAGCCCCTCCTGCCGGAGTCTGTCCTTGAGCCGCCCCCATTCTTCTCCGCGCCGCACCATGGCCTGCCGCAAGGCTTCCTCGTCGGGGATCAGCCCCACCTGCCTCCTCAGTTCCAGGTCGCGACCCTCCACATAACCCGCCAAAGGAACCATGTCATGAGTTCCTACAACCGTATAAGCACTCGCGGGATACGTGCTTGCAGCTTTGAAAGTTCCGTCCCACTCGCGTTCGAAATGAACCACCCGCGTTGACAGCACCCCGTATCGCTCCAGCAATTCCCGAAACCCCTCCGGCACGGTCCCAAGATCCTCTCCTAGGATGACTGCTCCGCTGCGCCGGCTTTCCTCCGCAAGAATTGTGAACAACTCTTCCGCGGGGAATCGCATGTACGCCCCCTTGGATCCGTCAAACCCCTCCGGAATCCAGAACTGCCGCAGCAATCCCATCACGTGATCGATGCGCAGCGCCCCCATGTGCGCGAGATTGTTGCGCAGCAGCCGCCGAAAAAACTCAAACTCCGTCTCCCTGAGCTTGTGCGGGTTGAGGGGCGGCAAGCCCCAGTTCTGTCCCTGAGGTCCTAAGTCGTCCGGCGGCGCCCCGATCGACACCCCCCTCAAAAACAAATCCGGATACGCCCACGGATCGCTGCCATCCGGAGCAGTTCCGATGGCCAGATCGCCCATCAAGCCGATCGACAACCCGCACTCCTTCGCATACTCCGCAATCGAAGCGAGCTGCCGATCCAATTCAAATTGAACGTACTGATGAAAGCCAATTTCATCCGCGCGCCACTCTCGAAATTCCTGCACCTTTGCTGATCGACAATCGAGCATGGCCCAGTCATATTGATTCGCCGGATTGCGCCAATCCTCTCCCAGGGGGATCATTTCGTCGAACACAGTAAAGGTTGCGAAATCATCCAACGCCGCGCCTTCACGTTCGAGAAATTGAAGATATTCCGCGCCGCGCTGCGTTTTTCCACCCTCATGAGCCTCCTTAAACGATCTATACATGGGTTTTAGCCACTCTCGCTTGAGCCGTGAGACTTCACCGTAGTCAATGACCGTTCCAGTGCGGACTTCATTACGCTCCCATCCAGTTTGCTCATCTTCGCCCAAATCTGCTTCAAACTCGGTGATCGCTTCCAGTTCCAGGTAGATCTCATTTCGATAAAGCCGACTCACCGGGCGATACGGACTGATGTCGTGCCCGAAGTTTCGCAGGGCGTGGAGCGGATTTATCGCGACGAAATCGAGCTCCATCTCTCCCGCCCACTTCACCAGCCGCCGCAAGTCGCCAAAGTCCCCGACGCTCCAGTTCGTCGCGCTGCGGATGGAATACAGATTGACCCAGATGCCGCGTGCCTGCTGATTGCCGGTGCGCTGCTCGACCGAAACGCAACGAACAGGATTGGCTGATTGGTGCAGGTCCGCTCCACCGGCCGGAAAGGATTGCAACGCCCGCTTCAGCGCTTCTTCGTCCAGCGAGAATCCCAGCGACCTCAAAATCGCCGCGTACGTTTCCTCACTTGTGAGAACGCGCTTCGTCCCGTCGAAGTTGACGTACTCCGGCAGAATCCCGACGCGCTCGCCAAGTGATTTCAAGTTCGAAGGTACATCCATGGAGTCGGATTATAATCGTTCTGCCGCGACTCACTGAAGGAGTGCTTGCAGCAACATCAGCGACCTGGGTTCCAGCGGAACATCCTCTTCGAATGTGGCGCTATTCTCGACGGAGCCTGTGCCCAGCAATGTTTCCCATCGTACCCCAAGAGGTAGATGAAATTTCCGCGCCGCGGGCTGAGCGTTGATCAACAAAAGCAAAGCATGGGGAGGCCGCACAATATCACTTCGTACTGCAGTGCCGGCTAATAAACCCACTTCGCGGACTTCTTGGTTTATCGCTTTCATCAGCATTCCGAAACAACCCCGGTTCGGATCGTGCCACTCCGCCGCCCTCAACTCGCAGCCCGTCTCGTCGAGCCAAACGACATCTTGCATGCCGGAATCAGACTTGCCATCAAAGAACGCATCCCTTCGCAGGGCCGCGTACTCCCTCCGAATGGCCAGCGCCCGCCGCACGAATTGAAGCATTTCGCTTCTCACGTCGTCGAGGTCCCAATTCAACCAGGAAATCTCGTTGTCCTGGCAATACGCGTTGTCGTTTCCCATCTGGCTGCGACCAATTTCGTCGCCCGCGGTGAGCATCGGAACACCCTGCGAAAAAATCAGCGGGGCCAGCAGGTTGCGCTTCATGCGCTCGCGTTCCGCTAATACCTTCAACTCGGCGCTGGGACCCTCGACGCCGAAGTTGCTTCCGAAATTTTCGGCGGGACCGTCGCGGTTTGCTTCTCCATTGGCCTCATTGTGTTTTTGCTCGTAGCTCACCAGATCGTCGAGTGTGCTGCCATCGTGACAGGTCACATAATTGACCCCGGCCAGCGGAGTGCGCCGTTGAAAGAAAATATCACTGCTCCCCGCAAGCCGCGACGCGAATTCCGCGAGCTGTCCGCCGTCCCCGCGCCAAAACCGCCTCACGCAATCGCGGTATCGTCCATTCCATTCCCGAACGCCGTCGGGAAATGCCCCCAGCCAAAAGCCCCCTGGCCCCGCATCCCATGGCTCCACCAGCACTTTCACCTGCGAAAGCACGGGATCCTGGAGGATGGCATTGAAGAATCGCAAATGAGAATCGACTTCTGCAGGCTCCCGGCAAAGCGCGGGGGCAAGATCGAATCGAAAACCATCCACGTGCATTTCGCTCACCCAGTAGCGGAGGCTGTCCATAATGAGTTGTTGAGTACGTGGATGCAGCGTGTTGACCGTATTGCCGCAGGCCGTGTGATTGACATACCGTCCCGGCGCATCCGGCTCCACGTGGTAGTAGGCGCGATTGTCGATGCCGCGAAAGCAAAGCGTGGGCCCACGTTCATCGCCTTCGGCCGTATGGTTGTAGACCACATCGATGATGACTTCGAGGCCGGCCGCATGAAGGGCTTGAACCATGGTTCGGAATTCAGTTACCGCTCGCTCGGGTGCAGTCGCGTAGCGCACGTCCGGCGCGAAAAAGCCGATCGTGTTGTAGCCCCAATAATTCACCAGCCCCATCTGCGCCAGTCGCCGCTCGGTGACGAATGCTTGCACCGGCATTAACTCGATGGCCGTCACGCCGAGTCTCAGAAAATGCTCAACGACTGGCGGCGAGGCCAGTCCCAAATAGGTGCCCCGCAATTCCGGCTGAACTCGTGGATGCAGCTTGGTCATTCCTTTTACGTGACATTCGTAGATGATCGTACCCGCCCAGGGGGTTCGCGGATGCTGATCTGCGCCCCAATCCCACCGCTCATCCACCACCACGCACTTAGGCATGACCGGGGCGGAGTCACGCAGGTCAGGAAGTTGTGGAGTGAGACAGCTATACCCCAGCAGCACGTCGTCGGCTGGCACCAGCCCAGTCATCGATTTCGCATAGGGGTCCAGGAGGAGCTTGGCGGGGTTGAACCAAAGCCCATTATGGGGTGCGAAAAGCCCGTCGACTCGATAACCATAGAGCTGACCCGGCCCGGCGCCGGGCACGTGCACGTGCCATACGCCTTCACTTGTTGACGCCAGGGAAATTCGTTTCGACTCGGCTCCGCCATCGGAATCAAAAAAGCAAAGATCGACCCCTTGTGCAGAACCTGAATAGATCGCGAACTCGACTCCAGTCCCGTCCCAATGCGCACCCATTCGAATCGGACGGTCTGACTTCATGATTTACTCAGCCGGAAGTGTAGGCAATAGCTCGCTAGGAAACTCGTCGGACCACATACAGGGCGCGACTAAGCTTCTCTGTGTTCCATTCCAATTCATAGAAAAAAGGAGACTCCATTTCCATTCCCAGCTCGTCACACGCCTGCCGGGCGAGGCCGATTTCCTCCTCGCCCAGCTTGGCCGTCTTATATGCGATCAGCACTCCATTTTTCTTGAGGAAACGACATGATGTCCGCATGCACTGGGCCAGCGACGAAACCGCACGTGTCGTCGCGACGCCGAATTTTTCGTCCGACACCCAGTGATCAGAATGACCATGCTCGACTTTCAGATTTTGCAATCCCAGGTCAGCCGCAATCCGGCTCACAAAGTTCGCCTTCTTTCGCGTCCCATCAAGAGCCGTCACCCGCCACTCCGGTCGCATAACCGCCGCTGGCACCGCAGGGAAACCCGCCCCGGTGCCGATATCGAGCATCGACGTCGTGGAGACCCCAGCTTTTCCGGCCCATCGCAATATAGCCAGTGAATCGGCGTAGTGCTTGATTGCCGCTTCCACGGAATCGGTTATCCGAGTCAGGTTCATCGTCTCGTTGGCACTCACCATCGCCACATAATGTCTTTCCATTAAGTCGAGCTGCTGGAAGCTCATTGCCAAGTCCCATGAGAAAATGGCCTGGGTGAGCGCATCTCGAAAAGGTGTCTTTTGCTCCCGCACACAGGTCATCATGAATCACCCATCGGGCTCAGCAAGTGAGCATCGGTTTTCCTCGGACAACCTGGCGATGGATTTAGTTATAGGACCTTCGTGGGCGTCGAGAATTTGAGAATCTCGACTCTGGCAGAGTCCGAAGATATCCGGTAGCATGCCCCTCCCGGTTTTGCGGGCGCAGAACGTGCGAAGGCATGGGTACTAAATGGAGCGAGCGAATATGACCTCATTTGTAGATTGGAGTTGCGGGTGATCAAAGTCAGGCCACGTGGGAACGAGTCGGTGCAGCAGTTGCTCAAGCGCTTTAAGCGCCTTTGTCAGCGGGAAGGTCTGATCCGCGACATGAAACGCCATAGCTATTACGAAAAACCCTCCGAGCGCCGTCGCCGCCAATCCCGCAAAGTGGTCCGCAAGGACATCATGCCCATGGGCACGGAAACAACTCGCCCCGCAAGAACCGCTCGCTAGTTTCCGAAAATAAGAGTACCCGAAGGCGGATCGATTCCGCCTTTTTCTTGCGCCGATAGAACGCCATGAACACCAAACCCGTCGCACTCGTCACTGGAGGCTCGCGCGGGATTGGCCGCGCCATCTGCGTCGAACTGGCACGCTCAAACTACGACATCGTCGTCAACTTCAATGAAAACCTTGCCGCTGCGGAGGAGACCCGCGGTCTTGTTGAAGACCTCGGCGCGGTCGGCGAAATGTGCCAGGCCGACATAACTTCAAAATCCGATCGCGAGCTGCTCGTCGAATTCAGCATGGAGCGCTTCGGCCGCATCGACTTGCTGGTGAACAACGCCGGCATCGCCCCGCCCGTGCGCCAGGACGTGCTCGAAACCACCGAGGAAAGTTACGACCGCATTTTGAACGGCAACCTGCGCGCTCCGTATTTCCTGACGCAGCTCGTCGCGAAACAGATGATCGAGCTCATCAGCGCACAGACCCTCGCGCGGGCCATGATCGTCAACATCTCCTCGCTGCGCTCCTACACCGCGGCGCGAAACTACGGCGAATACTGCATCAGCAAGGCCGGCGTCAGCATGATGACCAAACTTTTCGCCGTCCGCCTCGCTGAGCACGGCATCAACGTCTACGAAGTCTGCCCCGGCATCATCGAAACCGACATGACCTCCAGCGACGCCACGCGGGAGTATTACAACTCGCGCATGGCCAAGGGTATGACCCCCCTCAACCGCTGGGGCAAGCCGCAGGAAGTCGCCCTCGCGGTCAGCGCCATCGCCAAAGGCCACTTCCCCTTCTCCACTGGCGCCGTCTTCCACGTCGACGGCGGCTGGCATCTCCGCCACCTGTAGCACGTCTACGCAACTACGGCGCCGTGCGAGTTGTCATTCGAAACCTGCCTTACTTGTTCTGTTATGT
>JBKJYI010000284.1:0-3999 GCA_046715855.1 Phycisphaerae bacterium | reverse complement strand
CCTGCGACCCTTGCGTGGCGGCCACGTCGTACAGCGTGTTGGATCGTCGAAGCATGTGATAGAGGACATAGGTGCGCGTAATGATCGCTTGGGCTCGAAACGCTTCCACTTCGAAGTTGGGCCATATCTCGCTCCCCACCACCGAGGAGACGTAATCTTCGAGATCGACTTCGTTGATGATTTGAAGCTGCCCGTCGCTGATGACGCGAAGCCGCCCGGCGAAGGTGGTTTCGATCGGATTATCCTGACCGGAATCGGTCACCAGAACGATGACGCCGTCCTTCGACTCGATGTAGACATCGCTCTGCGGCCAAGTCTGCTCCCCCACCATCAGGCCGTTGTCGGCGGCACGCAGCGAGACTTCGCTGCTCAGCGGGCTCACCTTGGCTAAGCCGGAGTAGTCAGCATCCTGAATGGTTAACGAACTGCTTGAGCGAATGGAAACATTGACGAGCCCGTCCGCCACCAGTACGCGAACCGGCCGCAACGAAATGGGAACGCTGTCGATCGTCGTCGCGCCGCGGACCGAGGCTGACAAATGAAATAGGAAGATTAACGTGCCGGCGTTTACCGCTCGTCCTTGAGTCCGACTCAATATGCGCCGGGCCAATCCCACTCTCGCCCCCCGACCCCTACGAACTCTTCCAGGGTGCCATGCCCAAGCTCGGCCTCGCTGAGCGCCGGCGTGCAGTCCGTCGCGTATGGCGGCGCTTCGCTTGACCATGCCACACGACGAAATTTGGCTCGTGGCATGGGAACGGCGTCCATCACGGGTTCGACGGGCGCAGACTCAATCCGTGAATGCCCAATTGCCGCTTTATCTCGGTCAGCGAAGTCATCCCAAAATTCTTGGTGGTCAGCAGCTCCGACTCTGAGCGCATGGCCAGCTCTCCGAGCGTCGAAATCCCCAGGCGCTGCAAACACTTCCGCGAGCGCACCGAAAGCTCCAGATCGGATATCGGCTTGCGCATGGCCGTCGCAGCATCCCCGCTGTAGCGCAGCAGTGATTGCTGGCGAAGCGGCTGCTGCGGCTCGGGGGCAGGCAGGGCCGCCTGTCCCAGCCGATACCCCTTCTGCGACAGCAGCGCCTTGATCTCGTTCAGCGAAGTCTCGCCGAAATTCTTATACGAAAGCAACTCCGGTTCCGTCGTCCGCAGCAGGTCGCCCAGCGTGCAAAGGTTCATCTGCTTGAGGCAGTTCCGGCTGCGAACGCTCAACTCAAAATCCGTGATCGGCGTGTCCAGCGTCGCATCGCCCAGCGCATGCTCGCGCGGACCGCGCTCCTCCGACGACATCGACTGCGAGCTCAAAATCGACTTCAACAGCTCGCGCGCCCGCGGATGATTGGGATGCTCAGCCAGAACATCCCGGACCAGATGCTCGGCCTGATTGAGCATGCCGTTTTCCTCGTACAGCACGGCCAGGTTGAGCATGGCGTTCACATGCGTAGGTTCGTGCTCCGTGCACTGCTCGTAGAGTTCAATGGCCCGCTCGTCGTCGCCGGCCTGATCGTTCAGCAAGGCCAGTCGAAACATGGCCTCGGTGTGATCGGGATCCTTTTGCAGCAGCGCCTCGTAAGCGGCCGCCGCACCCTCGCGGTCATAGGTCATTTCCTTCAGGTAGCCGCGAAGGAACATGACCTCGTTCTGGGCGTCGTGGGTCCCCTTGGAGCTTTCCAGTGCCCGGTAGGCGTTCTCGTAGTCTCCCGAGCGGATCTTCTGTGCGATGGTTTCGAGCGATGCGATCATATTGCTTTCCGAAGGCGGCCGGCGGTCCCGTGCGGCGCATGCACGGCGGCGGTCGCGAGGTAATCGTTGTGACGTGCGCCTTGCTCCTGCTTGCGGAAACCCAAGCCGCGTAGTCTATGACCAAAACGCCTAAAAGTCCAAACGTCGAACCAATTGCCGTGCCACTGCTCTGTGAGCAGTGCGTTTTGGCTGTGCGACTGCTCTGTGAGCAGTGCGGGAGGGCGAGGCTCCGCATTTCCCCCTCTCCCCTTGGGAGAGGGGCAGGGTGAGGTCTAGCATTTAGGCTTCCCCTCTCCCAAGCTCTCTCCTGCTCAAAATATTTTCGTTGCTATCCCATCCATGGTGAGTTATAAAGTACCCCCGAAGCGTCAACCGGAGGGGAAATCGACATGTCCAATCGTGTCAAAGTGTCCCTGACCGCTCTTTGCATTGCCGCATTGGCAAGTTCGGCCATCGCCCAGAAAAGAAACGCCTCTCCCCTTACCAAGGGGGGACATAGGGGGGTCGAAGCGCTTCCGCGCATTGAAAGCCCCGATGACGGCAAGGTCGCCTCCCTCGAAGAGCCCGACTTCACCCGCTTCCGCGTCATCACCGACGACGGCATCCTCGCCGTCTACGACGCCGACGAAGAATGGGACGGCCGCGACGAACCCGCCTCCCAACTCGCCTACTGGCACGACTACGCGTCCGAATCCTTTTTCTTCTTCGACCAGCTTCTTTTCACGTCCGAAGACGTCCTACAATCCATAGCGGCCATGCAGCGCGACCTTCAAATCGACCCCGCTCAACTCCTCAGCGAAAAACCCGAGCTCGACCCGCTCCCCGAAATCACCTCGCCCGGCCAATGGCGACCCGCCGTTGAAACCGACGTGCTGTCCGTCATGTCCAGCGGCCTGCCCGGTGCCCGTGAAGGTGAGGTAAGTGGCGACGTCTTGCCTTCTCCTTGTGCGCCAAGTACATGCCCCGACCCTGAGGCAATGGCCATGAGCGGTGCACTCCCTGGCCCAATCCGAGGCACGCCTCGAAGCGAATTGTTCATTGCTGCATCGCGCGGCTCGAGATGCAATTGCACCGGCGGAGGAGGAGGAGGATGCATTTCCGCTAATTGTTCTGACCCCGATGCTTGCACCATGGGGCAATGCGATCCGAACACAGGCAGTTGCCGGACGAGCTCTTATTGTAGCGAGAAATGTTGTGGAAACTATGGTTGGTGCTGCAACAACAATCAGGGCTGTTGTGAACATTATGTATCTGGAGGCGGTTGCTGTCCGGCTAATCGTCCTGCTTGTTGTAATACCCAGTGTTGTATCACGCCATCAGATTGCTGCAATGGCGATTGCAAAGAGCCTTGCGACACCGTCTGCGCCTCGGACGGCTGGCATGAGGGCCCTGCTTGTGGATCAATTTGGTGCGACGCCGGGGAGGTCTGCTGCAACGGACAGTGTTGCGGGGCCGGGCAGATTTGTTGCAACGGAGCGTGCTGCGGATGGGGGCCGTGTTACTCGCCGAAATGTTACCCGAGCGGCCTGTGCGTGAACTATCAACGCTGTCAGGACGACAACGACTGCACCGATGATCCCTGCACCGTCGAACCATGCGCTAGGCACACATGTGAAGACCCAGTCCCCACCAGCAACTCGTGCGAAAGCGACGGCGATCCTTGCACCACCGATGTCTGCGATCCTGAAACCGTTACCTGTTCCCACCCCAATATTTGGGATCACGATACCTGTGCTGAACATGGGTGTAGTGTGGACTTTGGCCAAATACCGCAGTGGATTTCGGTCAACGACGACGACGACAATGGGAACGGAGAGCCAGATTACGCCGATACGGAAATCGATCCGGATGAAGACGACATGGAGTTTGTGACCTGGCAAATGACGGGAAGTTGCCGGCCTTTCGCTCCATGCATTTACACTGGCGACGAGTACGTGTGGCGATCGGATCCGCCCGGAACCGCCTTGCGCGCTTTCCGGTACCAGGACAAATCCAGTCCCGCTGAAGGACCCTTTCCGCTCCCGAGTGGAACGTACGTCGAAGGCGTGGAGGCAACCAACGAGTGCGGCGTCCCCGTTTCTTTGGGGTCCTATTGTCCCAGCGGTGCGCACACCTGCGATACGTGGAGCAACCCAATAATAGTGGTTAAGATTCAATCGCTTACTTGGGAAAAAGCCCATCCAAACAACGCTGACTTGGGGACTTGCCCCAACAATGGCGGCCAGAAAATCTTCCCCGACAAGCTCAATCC
>JBKJYI010000283.1:0-5253 GCA_046715855.1 Phycisphaerae bacterium | reverse complement strand
GGGTTGGATGATCCCTGACCAAAGTTTGCGCACCCCCCAGGCTGCGAACACAACCGTCAGAAGCCAGAATGTCAGCGCAGCGTAGAGCATCAGTCGTCACTTTCGGCTTGCACATCGCAGAGCTGGTCCCTCACGCAATAGGCGCGGAACTTCCTTGCCCTGTCACTTTTCTATCGGCGCGCGCAGAGTGCCTGACGCAATGAAAGATTGTAACGCCTGCTTGGTCAGGTCAGATAAGTACGCCCCAGAACCATCACATGATGTCCAGCGCGCCGTTGATGATCGAATTGATGAAGCCAAAGCGCGAAATTTTAACCCTTGAGCGGGCATCGCATTCCTCGGCCACTTTATGCAGCCTTGGACCAAACTTGGCCAGGTCTCCCGAAAGCCCGTCCTTCCAGCCTTCGATGAGTAATTGAACCCCCTCGAGTTCCGCGGAGTCCAGCCAGATGCCCTGACACGACGTGCAACGGTCGATGAGGATCCCTGAATCACCGCCATAATTGAGCGCATCGGTCGTCCCGCCGCACTTGGGACACGGCAATTCGCGATCATAATCCTTGACTTTCACTCCCGTGATTTTCGAAGCGGCCACAACCGCTCTCCGTTCGTCGGGTGTAAAGCGAGCCTCGCGCACCCGTGCCACGTGCCCAAGCTCCTTTGCATCCAGCCACTCGCCTGCGCAACCGTCGCAGGTCTCAATGCGGATGCCTTCGTAAGTGATGGTATCCAAAGCCGACTTGCAGTTTGGACATTTCATCGATGACTCCCAAAGCGGGGCGAATAAGGATATCGTCAGAGATCCCGGGATACCAAGCCTACCACGATACCCTGTATCGAAAAATCGCGTGATGAATCCACAAGGATCGGGGCCGATCGGGGATTGTCCCCGCGCAAGATAATCAACCGATCGTCGCCGCGCCACTCCACCGTCACGCGTTTGAGCGTCGGTTGCCCATCGACAAGACACGCACAAATGCGCCCCTGCACATGCTCGGCCTCCACACCCGGCCGGTATTGCACCAGCACAATATCGCCCGGTTTGAGCGTCGGCTCCATGCTGTCGAACGATAGCCGCAGGCAATAAACCTCCGGCGACCACTGATGCCGCAGCACCGGGAACATTTCCAACTGCTCTTGTGACTCGGCCGGGGCCCCGGCGGGGATGGTGCCAAACAGCGGCACTTCGCGCGACTCCACCGGTTGCGGGTTGTCATGCTCTCGGCCGCCGCCAACGATTACCCCTTGCGGCAAATCCAGCGCCACCGAGAGCGCGTCGATCGTTCGTCTTCGGGGGTTTGCTTTACCCTGTTCTATTGCTGAGAGATAACCCTGGTTAACTCCCGAAGCCTGGGCCAGGTCGATTTGAGTGAGATTAAGCTCCTTCCGCCGCCGCCGAATCCGTTCTCCGATACTTTCTTCCAAACGTTTTCGGACCGCGTTCTCGCTACGAGCCATCGTAAGATTTTATACCAGCAAATATTTGTGTGCAATAACACGGGCAATGCTCAAACTCCTATAATTCGGCTCGGAGTAGTTGGTCAATAGAAAGAGATACAGCGCCGCCGCTGGTAATCATTGGAAAGGAATGGCTTCATGCTACGAACCGCCCGCACGTTTTTGCTTATCGCGTCGTTGGTCTTCCTGCCCGGCTGTTTTCCAATCGTCCCCGGCGGCAACGGTAGCGGCGAAGTCTGCGGCAATAACTTCTGCGGCCGCGGCGAGTCCGTCGCCAATTGCGCCGCCGATTGCACCGCGGACGGGCAGCGCTGCGGCAATGGTGCGTGTGAGACCGGCGAAACCGCCGCCAACTGCTCGCAGGATTGCGATTCCACCGGCGTGATCTGCGGCAACAATCAATGCGAAATCGGCGAGACCAATGTCAACTGCCCAATCGACTGCGATGACAACGGGAACACGGCCTGCGGTAACGGCGTGTGCGGAATCGGCGAGACCATCACCAACTGCCCGCAAGACTGCGACGACGATGATGTCACATGCGGAAACAACATCTGCGAATTCGGTGAAAATATTACGAATTGTCCCAACGACTGCGATGACGAAAACGTGGCTTGCGGGAATGGAGTCTGCGAAATCGGGGAGACCACCAACTCCTGCCCGCAGGACTGCACCACCAACGCGAACTGTGGAAACAGCGTGTGCGACGTCGGCGAAACAGCGGCGAGCTGCCCATTCGATTGCACCAATGAGCAGTGCGGAGACGGTTTCTGCCGCGGCGATGAGACGGAATTAAATTGCCCACAGGATTGCGCCAACGATCCACTAGACTGCGGCAACGGGCAGTGCGAGGCCGGCGAAAACATTTTCAATTGCCCGAGCGATTGTGGCGATGGCACCGGGGCTTGCGGAAATGGGGTTTGCGAGTCCGGCGAAACACCCGGCAACTGCCCGCTGGACTGCGACTAGCTCTAGTTCACACTCGCATCCGAAGTTTGGACCATGGCATGCTGCTCGATGAGCCGCATGAGCGAGCGGACGTCAAAAGGCTTGGCGACAAACGCCTGAAAGCCGTCCTGCAATAATTCTTGGCCACGTGCCTCGTCCATGAGCCGTGCTGTCCCGATCAGGCACGGCCTATGGTCCGGCGGGAGGCTGCGCGCAAATCGGCACATCACCTTGGGCGTAAGGTCGCCCATGTCCACGTCCACCAGCACCACTTGAGGTTTTAAATCTGTTGCGGCCGCGCCCGCTTCCAGCGCGTTGGTTGCTGTGGCCACTTCGAATCCGTCGGTGCGAAGCAAAACGTCTTTCAAACTCGCGGCGAATGCCTCGTCGCCATCCAGGATTAGGATGCGCATCCGCCCGTTTTCAATGCCGTCAAGCGGCATGCTGTGAAGGCGCATGAATCGCACCAGTTGATCGAGCGGAATGCGGCGGTCCTTGCTGCCGGGAATGCGATATCCGCGAAGCTGCCCGGTGTCGAACCATTTCGAAACCGTCCGCGGAGCAACGTTGCAAATTCGAGCAACATCGCCGGTGGTAAGCACAGTCTTTCGCGAGGTCATGATGGGGCCCTTCTTGCGCCGGGTTTTTCAATTTGCGTCGGCGCGGCGATTTTATCACCCAACTGGGGCTCTTTTGTGCGCATACAAACCATCCAATTGATTCCGCCCAACTCCAAATAGGGTGCTATCGATCCGATAACCTCGTTCTTGCCGTGGGA
Organism: Phycisphaerae bacterium; assembly: GCA_046715855.1. Classification (GTDB taxonomy): domain Bacteria; phylum Planctomycetota; class Phycisphaerae; order UBA1845; family UBA1845; genus CAZAMB01. The sequence goes on along the minus strand of JBKJYI010000283.1, from coordinate 2,069 downwards.
GGAGCGCTTTTGAGGTGTGACTTCGACTGTCTATTCACTTCGTAAGGCGGGAATAAGCGGGGCACGCAAAGCGCGAGAGACAGCGACCAGGCCCGCCACTAACCCCAAAATGATGACGGAGACGAGGATGAAGACCAGTCGACGCAGGGGCAACGCCGCACCTTCCAAGATCATCGGGGAAATGGCCACAAGGGCCGACAGGATTCCGGCGCTCATTCCCGCCATGACCAAGGCGATGTTTTCGGAAATAACAAACAATCCGAGCGAAGCGCGCGTGAAGCCTGTTGTACGCATCAGGGCCAGCTCCCGACGCCGCTCCCAGACATTTCGAGCCAGGACAGCCGCCAACCCTGCCGCACCAAGTAAAAATCCCAATCCGCCGAGGGTCTGAAAAGTCGAGATATATGTGTTTTGTACGGCGAAGTAATTCCGCAATCGGGACTCAATAGTCGCTGCGTCGAAACCGAATGGTTCGAGCTGCGCTTCCAGGTCGCGTTCAACCGGGAGTGCAGAATCAGTGGGTGTTTCGATGAGGAAAAATGAGCGACCGGAAATAGATGGGAAGAGACGGGTAAACTGCGAGTCCGCGATGATGATTTCGTCTTGCAGGGCGCTGTTGCTGAGCAGAGCGACGAATCGGAGCAGCAAATCCTGCCCGCGCTCGTCCTTGATTGTCAGATCTTTTCCAAGGCCAAGATGGTACTGCCAACGAACTGCGTTGGCGTCCGCGATGGCGGGGATTGCTCCATCCGGAAAGGTGCGGCCTAGGAGAGCCCAAGGATTAATTTTTTCGAGCTCTGATAGAGAAGGAAGTGCTTCTGCAAAATCGAATCCCCCCCGCGCGATGAATGCATCGTTGGCGCCGAGTATTCGCGGTCGCGTGGGTCGGTACAAATTGAGACAGCTCGACTCATCACCGGGACGAAGGCGAAAGGATGACACCACCATGGCACTGAGCACAGGACTATCGACCGCCGTGATTCCGAGGTTTTCGCGGCCGGACGGCGTGCCCGGCTCATAAGGTAGCGGCGCGGCGGACTCAGCATAGAGGGAGTATCCGCCGCTGCCGGAGTCCTTTTCCTGTGCCGTCGCCGGATCGAGCCGGAAAGACTCCAACGACACGATGAGAAACGCAGCACTGGCGATCAGCCCGGCCGTAAGGAGACTCCGCCGACGATTGCGCTGTGCGCTGCGCATGCCGAGGCGCAGCATCGCTCCAGCGCCGGGGTATGTTACTGGCCGCGTCGGACTTCGCCTAAGCCACGCCGCCAACAGGAGCATACACATAGTTAACGCAGCCGATCCGCTGGTGAAAAAGAACAGCGAGCGAGCCATCGCGTCCGCGTTTACACCACCCGCAATTCCCCCGAACATGACGAGCGCGGCGAGAAAAATGCCAATCCAACTGCCGCGTCGATATCCGCTTGCCGCAACAAGCGCATCATCGCCGGAGGAGCCCGCCAAGAGAGTGCGCGGGGAACGCCGGCCCAACCCGCGCACCGACCACGCAATCGTGCCCAACGCAAGGACCAGGCTGATGACTGCACCCAGTGCCAACGTCAACGGCTCCAGATGCAGATTCAAGAGCGGCGCGTTGACGGCGGCGGACCACCAGGAGCGCAACCCAGCCAGCATCAACCAGGCGAACCCGGCCGCCCCTGCCAACCCTGCGACAGTGCCAATGATTGACACAAGAAGTCCTTCGACCAGCAAATACCCTGTGATCCTGCGCGGCGTGAAACCCGACGCCAGGAAGAGACCGACCTCGAATGCGCGCTTATCGACGCCCAGTCGAAAGAGCAATGACACGAGCATGGCCGCCGAGGCGACAAGAAAGAAACTGAAGGACAGAAAAAGCATGCCGAAATCGGTGGGGCCCGAAGCCGAGGCCGACATTTGTTGCCGGACGGGCTGGAATGCGAAACCCACCGCATCGAGCTTGATATTTTTTAGCAGTTCTTCTCTCAAGCCAGACCAGTCCGGCTCGGTCCATGGGTTCGGGTGCAACCGAATGGAGGTCAGGCGGCCGAAGCGGTCGCCGTTTTCCGCCCAGAGGCGCTGGCCATCAG
>JBKJYI010000282.1:0-8733 GCA_046715855.1 Phycisphaerae bacterium | reverse complement strand
ACGGGCGAACCGCAGTTCGATGCCGGTTGACTACATAGGAGGTCGCGTCTGTAAGGGTCTTTGCCCACAAGAAGTTAGCCACCGGAGCGACGTAGAGAATCAGGAAAAACAAAATGGGTGTAAATGCAATTGCAAATGCTGTTTTCAAAATGCGCAGAAACGAATTTGGCAGCTCAGCCAACGTCTGAACCTCCCGGCTATGTTGGCACAGACTCATCGCGAGAAGTACAGACTGCGTAGGGCGAGCGTTCGGGCATGGCCTTGTAGAGCACAAAGAGGTAAGCGATGCCGAGGAGGAAGAGGGCCATGCTGATGGACTGCGAGACGGTCAGGCCGGCGACGTCCTGCGGGTTGTCGGCGCGGATGATCTCCTCCAGCGTGCGCTGGATCGGATAGAGCAGCAGAACCAGGCCAATCACCATTCCGTGCCGCTTGCGGCGGTAAAAGACAATTCCAAGCAGCAGCGAAAGAAGCAGCGCTCCTGCGGTGGCATAAAGCTGCGCCGGATGGACGGGCAAGGACTTGCTTTGATGAGCGAGTCGCTCCAGCTCGGACACGGAGGTTTCCCGCTGGGGATTGACGCGCGATGGAAACCGCTGCGCTTCCGCCACGGAGCCGATCTGCGCGCCGGCCTTCTTTTTGGCGAGATCCAGCTCGCGCCGCAGATTTTTCGTTGCCGGCGCCTGCGGGTCTTTGGCCGCCTTGATCTGCTTTTCCAGGTCCTGAACTTTCAGGAGAAGCGCCTGCCGCTTTTCCACCGGCATGAAGATCTGAAATTCGGGCACCAAAAATGGCTGCAGCAATTCCTTGGTCGTGCTGATCAATTCGGCAGGCACGGTGATCAGCCGCTGCTCCCAATGGCGCACATGAGCCGGACTCCCGTAAGGAAACTGCACGGCCCAGGGAATCGCTGATGAGAGAGGGCGAAGCTCCTGCTGAGCCGCACTCTCTTGAGACCCAGCCAATATCACTTGGCTCGCCGGGAGGCTCGCCCTCCCATCGATGGGGTTCGTCCCGTCGGTGGGGTTCGCACTCCCGTCGGCTAGGCTGGCGCTCAACACCGGAATATCGGAATGCTTGGCGAGTGAATGCGCGACTGTCGCCGGCGTGGGGCTCGCCGATGCGGCCAGGACCCCGAAGCAGCAGCCGTTGAAATAGCAGCCGATGCGCCCAATGCCCAGGCCCCACATGGCGCTGGGGGCCATGATGTCCAGATACAAACGAATCGAGTATTTCTTCCACCACGCGTGAAAGGTGGTGGCGATCACCGCGCCGAGAAATCCGCCGAGGAATTCGAGCCCGCCCGACGTGATATCAATCACCGCGAAGAGCGGGTTGGGCGCGTCGGCGAACTGCGACTTCCAATAGTGGATGACGTAGAAAAGACGAGCGCCGCCGATCCCGAAGATCAGGCAGAGGAGCGAAATGTCCAGCACGATGTCGGGGTCGGCCTTTACCCGCGTCGCGCGGCGCATGGCCATCCACACGCCGCTCAAAAAACCGACCATCATGAAGAACCCGTAGGTCTTCACCGAGAAACCGCCGGGCAGCGTAAATAACTCAGGATGCATTAAGGCCTGTCTCCGAAATTCGAAAGCTCCATGCGGGTAGGCTAGCAGTTTTTGGCACGGCGTCGAACGCGCCGGGAAGGGTCAGACTTCGCAGGGCGGAAAGACCGAGCAGACCGGCGAGAATCGCACCCAAGCCGATCGAGCACTCGCGTGGGCAACGGGCTTCGGAGAGTTTGGTTAATAATCCAACTTCGGGCGAGATCATCGCCAATTCAGACGACACGAATTTTGACGGCAGCGTGACCTTTGATGAGTATCCGGCAAGACATCAATCGGATTTTGACGCACTTCGAGGACCAGGTTGAATGTTGCATGCGTCCCCGCTATATGCCGGTTTTTGCTAGTTCTGGCTGGTGAGACGCCGTTGAATCGACCGCATAGTGGGAGTCCAAATGATCACGCTGTCGCTCGCGAAGCCCAACCTCATTCGAAAGTGAGCGCTTCGTACTCCTTTTTGCCGGGCATGCTCGCGGCACTGCTCTGCGGATTCATCTATTTTTGCTTTGGAACGCAGTGGACGTTTCGGCCACGACCGTCTCTCTACGTCCATCACACGCTCACCGCCAAAGCATGGCTCGCGGGTCGGACGTATGTCACGGCCGCCGAAATCGAGCGGCAATTTATGGCGAATTCGCTGATTCGCGCAGGGCGGAACCTCGACCGCGCGTGGAGCGATGATCAACTTCGCAAACAATTCGAACGGGAGCAAGCGAAATATTTTCGCTCTCTTGGCGTGCCCGAAAACGACATTCCTTCCGAGGTTGCTGGTTCACTGCGGCGTGCGTATCTCGACTGGGTGCGCATTGTTGACCGCTATTACGCCTACTGGCCTCCTGTCCCCGCCGCGCTCCTGTTTCCCGTTGTCGCATTGTTCGGCCCGAACTTCAGCGACGTGGTTATCGCAAACGTCCTCGGCGCCCTGACCGTATTTTTCGTGTATTGCATGCTGCTGGCCTTGCGCCGCCATTGGCCGATGCTGACGCTGCCCGCATGCCTGGCGCTGACGCTTTTTTATGGCCTGGGCACGTGTCATATGTACCAGGCGTCTACCGGCCTGGTCTGGCTCATTACTCAACTTTGCGCGACGCTTTTCCTTATCCTTGCGATCACCTGCGCCTTCGTCGCGGTACATCGCGGGAGGGTTCGCCGAAGTTGGCTCCTGGCCGCCGGCTGCGCCCTGGCTCTGGGCTTTCTCTCTCGCAATACGATTATTTTGGCGACGCCTTTTTTCGTCCTACTCTTGTGGCGCTCATTCCCCCGTGACTCGCGGCGCGTGCAGGCGTTCTTGAAAATGTCGATCCCTTGTCTGGCGGTTCTCCTCGCAGCCGTTTTCGTGCAACTCGCGTTCAATCAGGTTCGCTTTGGACACCCGCTGGACTTCGGGCAGGGACGCCTCGCCCAAGAGGGCGGGAACGATATCTTTGCGGAAGAATTCCGCGAGCATGGGCGATTTAACCTGTGCTATGTTCCGCGCAATGTCTGGTACTACTTTCTCAACCCTTCCATCCGTGAATATCCCGCCTACGAGCCGGCGCAAACGGGCTGGACATTCGACCCCATGGGAAACAGTCTCTTCCTGATTTCGCCGCTTTTCGGGTACATTTTTTTCTGCGGCCGATCGATGACCCCGCGATCATTGCTTTGCCCGATTCTTGCGGGAGCGATCCCCGGGCTCGCTGCACTCCTGCTCTTTCATGGCACGGGCTGGTATCAATTCGGCCAACGCTATCTGCTCGACGTGTTGCCATTCTTTCTGCTCCTGGCTGCATTCGGAATGCGCGGGCGATTGACGGGCATATCGCTCGCGCTCATCGGCGTGAGCTTCCTCATCAATGCCTGGGGCACCCATCGTTTCATTCTCGAGCAAGGATAATGCTCCGACACGCACCGTTTAGGGTGGCATGGCCAAGCGAAGCGCCGCCATGCGATTCGGTATCTATGCCGCCCAAGCCCGCCGAAGTTGCTTTTTGTCCGCAGATTGCGCCGATTAACACAGAAATGCCCTGCATATGTTTCACAAAATCTGTGCCAATCTGCTTAATCTGCGGATCGTTTTTCCAAATGTCATCATTGACCAACTTAGGCGTCCTCTCATAATGCGGCCATGCCGATGGACCAATCCGCCCGCCAGCAATTCGGCAGACCAGATTTGAATCACCTCGATGAGTCATCGCTCGTTGCGCTTCTTGGCCAGGGCGACGAGGAAGCACTTCGAATCTTGATGGATCGTTTCGACCGGCTGGTGCGTTACACGATTTTTCATACGGCCCGTGAGCAGACGGCCCGCGACCCGCAGTGGCTCGACGCGGTGGCTGGGGAGACCTGGTCAGGCTTTTTGAAGACGGTACGCCGCGGGGGCGGAATCAAAACCGGATCGGTCGGCGGTTACCTCACCGGAGTTGCGCGCCAGCAGACCATCTCCGCTCTTCGCCGGCTTCAAGCCTTCGCCGGGGCGCGCCAGTCCGCATCCGATTTGGATTCTCTTTCGAACATGCCCGCGACGACGCTGGATGCGACCAGCTTGTTGGATGAGCTCGAGTCGCTGACCGCCCTCCGCGAGTGTGCCGAAATTTTGCCTGAAGACGACCGGGTGATCATGAGCCAGTTGCAGGCCATCACGCAGCGGCGATGGGTGGAGGCCGGGGCGGCGCTGGGGTTATCGGAGTCAACGCTTCGGTCGAAGTGGGCCAAAATCATCGAACGATTGCGGACCTGCATGAAAAAAAAGCACGAATAAGTTCGCGCCTAGGCCATATGGTTGCGACTATCCGGTAGGACGCATTATGAGTGACCTTGATTCATTGCTGAGCGATCTGGAGGCGGCCAACCGGGCTGGCGTGTTCTCGCGCACGCCGCAAGCCGTTATCCAGCCGATGGTTACAGACTCCGCTGCCTCGCGGTTTTTTGTGCTTTCGCCCCGCTGGGCCATCGCCGCCACATTGCTGATCGCGGCCGGCGTGTGGATCATGATGTTTCGAACCAACTTGTCGGAGCTGCAGGATCGGTCCCGATTGGTTCAGTTGGCGTCCGCCGTGGACCTTCAATCGGCCCTGGCGTCCTGCGTGGGCGGACCGAAGGGTGCCCTCAACGACTATTGTGGCCGGGTTGATTTCGACCGCGACGGCGACGTGGATCTGAGCGATTTCGGAACTTATCAACGAGACCTCGCCACCTCGCCCAACTGACCAAAACTGAGCCGCTACCGTGAGGGAGCGGTCAGCAAGCTTGATGGGATCCGATGGCTCACACCCGATTGCCGGGTGCCATGGCCAAGCGAAGCGCCGCCATGGTTCACGAAGTTCATGCCGGCGCCCGATTCGGCTCGGCTTGGGAATGCCACCTTGGTGGCACTCAGAGATTAATGACCTTGGGCGTTGCAAGCGCCCACCGGCTCAGCAGCGCGTCATCCACTTCAATGCCCCAACCCGTCACTCCTGATTTCGGAGGTCGACCGCCATAGCCGAAGCGAAGCGGCTTGCGAACCACGTCGCCGCGCAAGAGGAACGAGCCGAAGCATCCTTCGGCCCATTGCACTTCAGGACAGACTTCCAGGAAGCGCAAACCCGCGGCCGAAAGAATGCTCGTCTCTCCCACCATGCAGCCGAGTTGAATTTTTACTCCGTGCTTCCGCGCCAAAGCCGCAAGGCGAAGCGAGTACATGAAGCCTCCGCACTTGCTGATGCGAATGTTGAAATAATGAGCCACTCCCAAGTCGATCAGCTTGCGTGCGTCATTTTCACTGATCAGGGATTCGTCGTGGATGTAGTAGGCTCCAACGATCAACTCAGCGAGTTGCTGTTCTGCGCCGCGAGGGAGCGGCTGTTCGACGGCGTCGATTGGAACTCCCGCCATGGTGGAGAGCCACGCATCGGTCTGCTCGAACGTCCACCCCCCGTTGACGTCGATTCGAAGGCTCGCCCTCCGCCTTGCAATGGCCGGCGAAAGATATTTTGCCGCCGCCCAAACCCGGTCCGCGTCGCCGACTGTTCCGACCTTTATCTTGAAATGTCGCAGGCCGTACCAGTACATCAGGCGAAGACGGCGCATCATCGATTTCAGGTCATCGGTTGAAAGCACTCCGCTGAATCGCACGGTTCGAATGCAGCCGGGCCGGCCAAAACCGGGAATACCCATCCACTGCACAACATCATCTATGCTCCGACGAAAGCACCGCATGGCCACATCAAGCAGCGCCAGTTCCACCACCGCCCGCGCCGCGGGAATCGGGGCGTTATTCGCATCACGCCACGGCAACGCATCGATGAACTCCAGCGCTTCAGGGAATGATTGGGGGTGAAACGACAGAACTGCGGGAACGAAAACTTGCTCGATCGCTGCCAGGACGGAGTCCGTCGTTTCCCCTGTGACGTAAGGCCGAGCCAGAGTCTCACCGAATCCGCGAATGCCGTTGGCGAGCTCCACTTCCACAATTACCGGATCGCTGACCGCCCGCTCCGCCGCCGCATGCCGCACGGAAGCGCGCATAGGAATTGCCAACCGATAAATGGTTAATTTGTGAATGATTGCGGGGGTCACATAGCCCAGTTTAGTTGATTTCAGGCGATATGCTCGAAAAGAGTGATGCAGCAACAGCCGACCGCGAGGGCGCGTTCCAGCGAATGCGATTGAGCACGCCGGAAAGAACGATGATGGTAGCGGCGAGCATGAGCAATACGGTGAGCCATTTCGCCCGGTGGGCGCGCATCTTGGCCATGCCCTCACCCCGCCCTACGAGGACGCTGGCGATGAAGAATACGCCCAATGCGGCCAGGAACTTCACGCCGAAGATCGCGTGATACGGCATCGGCTCGACCTTGGGCGGTAGGGCCAGCATCACGAAGTTAATCCCGCCGGTCACCAGTAAAATCGCGATGCAGGTTTGCACGACGATAAACCATCGGGCCCGCAGCGCCTCGCGAAGCTTCGCGTGCGTCGCGTCATCCAGCGTTGCATTCGCCGCGGGCATTAGCGCCACGCGCATGAAGAACGCCCCGCCAATCGCCACAATCGCCGCGCCGATGTGCAGCCAGCGAGTAAGAAGCAAAATATGATCCATTGTTTTCACGCGATCTTGAAATGAGAACCCAGATCCGCTGTGAGTGCGACCGAATTTGAGATTTCAGATTTCAAATCTCAAATTGGAAACAAAGGTTAGTCGCTTCGCGCGTTGCGAAGGTCGTCCTGATTGAGCACCTCAAAGTTCCGCTCACGAAGAATCTTCACCGCGTTCTCGATGTTGTCCGGCAGCACTGCGATGGCCGCACTGCCCTTGGGCTGAATCAGCAGCGGATACGTGTAATGAATGTTGATCTCGGCCCCCAGCAGCGCCGCCCACGTATGCAGCAGCGCCCGCTTGCCGTGCGGCAGGCTGACCACGATCATCTCCGTCTCGCTGATCTGAAACCCCGCGTCGGAAAGAACCTCGTAGCCCTTGTCCGGGTCGTCGAGAATCATCCGCACGATCGCACAGTCCACTGAGTACACCACCGACACCGCCAGAATCCGCGTGTCGGTCTGATCGAACAGCCGCGTCAGGCGCAATAATTGCCCGACCCGGTTCTCGATGAACACCGATTGCTGCCGGACCGTGGGGGTGTCGTGGCCTTCCATCGTCTCAAAAGGTTTGGCTTCCATCATGTTCCCGATTTTATCGGCCACTCACGCGGAACCACAGAGACCCAAATTAAGTTCGCAAAATGCCAAATCCGCAGCGAACAGACCTGTCACCTTGGCAGTCGCGGGCCTTTCGACACATATGGGTCATCATAAGTCCCTGCACGGAAAATCTTTACGATTACGCGAATTTTCGCTCTCCTGGCACCGAGCTTGCTTTTACTTGGAAATAACGATGGAACAGTCCATCAAAATGGAGAATTAGCATGTCGAAAATTATTGGAATCGATCTGGGAACCACGAACTCCGTCGTCGCCGTCATGGAGGGCGAAACGGTCAAAGTCCTGACCAACGCCCAAGGCTCGAGGCTCACTCCTTCGGTCGTAGCCTTCACCGACAAGGGCGAGCGGCTCGTGGGGCAGATCGCCAAGCATCAACAAGTAACCAATCCGGAGAACACCATTTTCTCGATCAAGCGCTTCATGGGCCGACGGCACAACGAAGTCGCCTCGGAAGAAAAAATCGTTCCCTACAAAGTCGTCGGCGGGCCAGACGAGCTCGTCAAGGTCGAGGTCCGCGGCAAGCTCTACAACCCGCCCGAGATCAGCGCGATGGTCCTGCAAGACCTCAAGAAAACCGCTGAAGACTACCTCGGCGAAAAAGTCGACCGCGCCGTGATCACCGTCCCCGCCTACTTCAACGACTCTCAGCGCAAGGCCACCAAGGACGCGGGCGAAATCGCCGGCCTCAAGGTCGAGCGCATCATCAACGAGCCCACGGCCGCGGCACTCGCCTACGGCCTCGATAAGAAGAAGGAAGAAGCCATCGCGGTGTTCGACCTCGGCGGCGGAACATTCGACATCTCCGTCCTCGAGATCGACCCCGAAATCGGCACCTTCGAAGTAAAGTCCGTCAGCGGCGACGGCCACCTCGGCGGCGACGACTACGATCAGGTGCTCATCAACTTCCTCGCGGAAGAAATCCGCAAGAAGGAAGGCATCGATCTTCGCAAAGACCCAATGGCCCTGCAGCGGCTCAAGGAAGGCTCCGAGAAGGCCAAGATGGAACTCTCCACCGTCATGGAGACCAGCATCAACCTTCCGTACATCACCGCGACCGCGAGCGGCCCCAAGCATTTGCAGGTCACGCTGACTCGCAGCCAGTTCGAGCAGATGACCAAGCATCTCACCGAACGCTGTCGCAAGCCGGTGCTCGAAGCCCTCGAAAGCGCGAAGATGACCCCCAAGCAGATCGACGAAGTCGTCCTCGTCGGCGGCTCGACGCGTATGCCCGCCGTCCAGGCCCTCGTCAAGGAACTTTTCGGCAAGGAGCCCAACAAGAGCATCAACCCCGACGAAGTCGTCGCCATCGGCGCCGCCATCCAGGGCGCGGTGCTCTCGGGCCACAAGGAAGACATCGTCCTGCTCGACGTTACTCCGCTCACGCTCGGCGTCGAAACCCTCGGCGGCGTGATGACCCCGCTGATCGAAGCCAACACGACGATCCCGACCTCCAAAGCGGAAACGTTCTCGACCGCGGCGGACAACCA
>JBKJYI010000281.1:0-2774 GCA_046715855.1 Phycisphaerae bacterium | reverse complement strand
GCCTTGTTCATCTCCTGCTCGGCTTGCTTCAAATTCTGGGCACCCGGCGGGCTCTTGCTTGGCGAGCCTTCCTGCCCGTGCTGACCCGGCTGGCCCTTTTGTCCTTGCTGCCCTTGTTGACCCTGCTGAGACTTTCCCTCCGACGCATCCTGCTGCATTTTTTCTTCGAGGCCCTTGGTGTCCTGGGCGAGTCTTTCCTGCTTTTCCGCCGATTTTTCTGGCTCGGCTTGCTCGTCAAGAGCCTTGCGAGCGGCCTCAAGCTGTTCGAGCGTTTCCTTCAGCGCCGCTTCGGCCTGCTGCTGTTGCTCGCCGCTCGACTTCGATCCCCCCGGGCCTTGCTGCATTTTCTGAGCGGCCTGCGACATGGACTTCGATCCGCCTTCGCTGGACTTCGACGCCTCCCCAGCGCCCTCGCGAGCTTTTTCCAGTTTGGGCGAGTCGGACTTGGGATCGGAGGGCGGCTCGGCCATGGCCTTCAAATCCTTGGAAAGCTGCTCTGTGTCGCGGCTGAGGTCTTCCTGCTTTTGCGCATCGCCTGGCTTGGATTCACCCGGCTTCCCGTCTGAGTTCTCGCCACCTTGCGACTTTGCACCCTGCGACAATGCCGATTGCCGCTTTTGCAATTCCCCGGCGCGCTTGATGGCCTGATCGAGCTGTGCCTTCATTCGCTGCTCGGCGGCGGCCTGACCCGACTCGCTGCGCAGCTCTTTTTGCTCCTTCAAAAGCCTCTCGACCTGCTCTTGATATTCCTTGAGCCGCTCCATCTCCTCGCGGCGTTTTTCCGCGTCGGCGTCCTGAGCCAGCAACAAGTCTAAAATGTTTTGTGCGTTAACCAGCCACGCGTCCTCCTCCACGGCGGCCTTGTGAAGCGAGGACGGGTCGTTGAGCAGGGCGATGATCTCTTCGAGTTTGTCGGCCAGACCAAGTTCGCCCGCTCGTTGTAGTGCGCGTTCGAGCCGCGCGGCATTCTCCGGTTCCGATTCGGAAAGCTGATCGCGGAGACCAAAGACGCGATCCTGAAAACGCTCGAACCGATCGCGGATCATTTCCTGCTTGCTGGCCAGTGGAGTCTTGGCGACGGAGGCCGGCGTTGGCTCCTGATCTTGAGCGCGGATAGTGAACGCAAGGCCGGCACATGCGACAGTAAGTAACCAGAGTCGATTTCGATGGCCCAACATGGTTCACTCCATCCTACAAACGACATACCTTTACCGGGGTGCCATGCCCAAGCCCAGCTTTACCGGGCGCCGGCATGCACTGCGAGGACATGGCGGCGCTGCGCTTGACCATGTCCATCGCTGTGTCCCTGCACTGCTCAGAGATCGGTGGCATATTACTCATCGAAGATGCCCTTGCCTTCTTCCTTTACGCGATTCTTGGTTTCGGTCTTCAGCTCTTCCTGCAAACGGAGAATATCCCGCAGCATGGTCACCGCCTCCTGATATCCCTGCCATTGTATCATATGCGCGAGAATTCCCCGGAGTTTGGTGAGTAACACCACCTGCTGGGCATCGATTTGCGAGCCGGTTTCGCGGGATGCGTCGCGGGACCAGGCTCGGATGGAGTCGCCGGCCAGCGAAAGTTCGCGGCGGGAGAGCTCGGCCAGACCATCCACGATGTTGCCGCCCAGGCGCTTTTCAATGGTTTCCGTCGCGAGCTGGTTGATGCGCATTTCGGTCAGCACCTGCTCGAATTGCTGGCGAATGACGTTGACCGACCCGGCGATGCCGCGCTGGCGGCGCTCGAGGCTCGATACCGCTGTAACGAATTCCGCCGATGCCGCCTCCGACGAATCCATGAGGCTGAGCAGTTTTCCACGAAGCTGCTCCTGGGCGTCGATGAGCCGTTCGAAGTCCATGCGAAACTCGTGCTCGCGGCGGGCAAGCTCGGCCAGCAACTCGTCCGGCGTCACGACCCGGATTGTGATCTCGGAAGATTCCGTCGTCTTGGGCCCGGACACATCGTCGTAGTCGGCGGCACTTCCACGAATCGAAATCCGATCACCGGGCGCCGGAACGATCGAGGAAACCGGCCAGGAGAGCGACTCGGAAAACGTGGTCATTGCCGGTTTAAAGCCGCTGAGATCGATCGGACCGTCCTGCGTGCTTTCGCGGGTCAGCGTGTAGCGCACTTCGACGCTCGCCAGACCGTACGCATCGGACGCCTGCATCTCCAGCGGCAAAACCGCCTCCGGCGTGATCATCTCACCCACGCCCGGCGCACGCAGCCGCGCCTGCGGCGGATCGTCCTTGAGCAATCGAAGCGAAAATCGCATCGGGTTCTTGTCTTCCAGCCCGACTCCGTCGCGCAAAGCAAAATGGTACGTTGCCGTCGCGCTTGCGGTCAGATTGGCCGTATATGCGTCCTCGGTATCGCGCGTCGCGACAGCGATGCTATTTTCGCCGGACATGAGCGTTGCCGAAGCCAATGGCTTGTTGGCCTTGATGCGGATGCTCACCTGACTTCCGGGCAGGGCCTGCGCCGATCGCTCCGACCCCGAAACGGTAAAGGGCTCCAGCCGCGTATAGGCAGGTGGAGCGATGCGCATTTCGGTCCAGTCCACGCGAGGCCGCTCCAGCAATCGCACCTTGTATTCGCCGGTCGTGTCATCTCCGCCGGTGAGGTAGAAGGTGAACTCCACGCGGGCATTCTTGAAGACGAAGCGATATTGCAAACTCTCCCCGCGGCCCACCGCCGACATGGTCTGGCGGCCTTCCTCGCCTGACTGCGTGGTGTAAAAAATCTCCACCTCGTCGGGGGCGATTCCTTCATGT
>JBKJYI010000280.1:0-5279 GCA_046715855.1 Phycisphaerae bacterium | reverse complement strand
GATCCAGGACGCTCTTGCTTTTTTCGAGAAAATCAAGCTTTCGGCGATGCAGCTGTTGATCGCCCGCGACGCGATCAAGGAAGTCCGCGCCAGGCTGGGATTTCTATGCGACGTGGGATTGGAATATCTCGCCCTCGATCGGCCGGCCCCGACGCTCTCGGGCGGTGAATCGCAGCGAATACGTTTGGCCAGCCAGATCGGGGCGGGCCTGGTAGGCGTGCTTTACGTGCTCGACGAGCCCAGCATCGGGCTGCACCCGCGCGACAACCAGCGGCTCCTCGACTCGCTTTGCCGACTCCGCGATATGGGCAACACTGTGATCGTCGTCGAACACGACGAGCAGACCATGCGGACTGCGGACCACATCGTAGACTTCGGTCCCGGCCCCGGTGTGCGCGGCGGCGAAGTGGTGGCCGAAGGCGATTTTGAAAAAGTCCTCCGCGCGAAACGATCCATCACAGCCCAGTTCCTGCGTGGCGAAGATGCAATTGAAATTCCCACAAACCGGCGACCCATTTCCCGGCCTGCAGCCTCAACTCCAGCGCGCAATTCGACGGGGACCAGACGCAGACGGCGGGGCTAATGAAAGCACAGAAGCAGTGATTGTCCTCTGGGGCCTTGCGATTGGGCGCCATGCTCATGCCCGGCCTCACCGGGCGCCGCATGCGAACAGTGCGATACACGGCGGCGCTGCGCTCGACCATGCCACCCAAGTATTCCGTGCCATGTCGCACGCTTATGGCCAATCGCGGCTGTTGTTATACTGCTCCATCCTCCATGACCGACCAACCAACCAACTCGCCTAAATTTTTACTTGACTCACGCGAAAAGGCCCCCGGAAGTCCCGAAAACGGGACATGCGGTCCGGCCATAACGAGCGTTTTTTATGATCCCATAATTGACAAGGGGCGATTAAAAGTGATATACCATCTGATTGGCGAATGGGAATCCGCTTAAGCTTGGCCCCCCAAGCTGCCAAGAATAGGTCAGCCTGCGCGTCCAAGCCCCGAAACAAAACAGCCAAGGGGGTTTCGGTTTAAGTTCCAGCCCGCTGCAGGAGGTTTAAAAGAAGCCGTTGTTGCAACGCAACGAATTGCCGGCTAAGCCTTTCATGCGTCGTTAACTTGTTGTCGTGAAAAGTCTTTAGAAGGAGCGGATGATGTCATTGTTACAGCGAAATTGTCGTTGGGGGGCGGCTTTTATTTTAGGATGCCTCGTTTCAACGGCAGCCGCAGCGAGGGTTCCCTCGAATGAGGTTGTCAAAACCACCATTTCGCGCACCGAAACAGTGAACGCCGCTCGCCTGAGCGGTTCGTCCGAAGATTGTATCCATCATTGCCACGAGTTGGCGGAAGATTCCTTTCATCAATGCGTGGAAAACGGGGGGAGTCACGAGGAATGCCTGACCCAGGCCCGCGCGGTGCTCGGCGATTGTCTGGCGACTCAGTGCAATGCGCAGCCCGATTGCGAGGATCAGTGCCGCGAGGCGGCCGAGCAGGCTTTCCATACCTGCATCGGGAACGGCGGCGGAGAAGATGAATGCAGGGAAGCCGCTCATCAAGCCCTGCGAACCTGTCTTGAGACCAATTGCAACCAGGCCCCAAGCTGCGAAGAGGCCTGTCACCATCGCTCGGAAAATGCCTTCCGCACCTGCATCGAAGGCGGCGGGAGCCATGACCAATGCGGAGAAATCGCCCGCAATGTTTTAGAGGCGTGCCTTCGCGATGAATGCAACCACCAGGCTGACTGCCCCGAGACGTGCCAGAGGGCAGCGGTGGAATACTTCCATCAGTGCGTCGAAAACGGCGGTTCCGAAGAGACTTGCCGGGCCGAGGCGGAAGAACGCCTGCGGGTCTGTCTGCGCCAGCAATGCGGGGTCGAGCCCGATTGCCGAGAAGATTGTCACCGCCGGGCCGCGCACGCCTTCGAAACATGCGTCGAAAACGGCGGCAGCGAGGAAGAATGCGCCGCTTCCGCACGCGAATTGTTGGAGGGCTGTCTGCGTAACGAATGCAATGAGCTGCCCGACTGTGACCACATCTGCCGCGAGCGCGCCGTGGGCGTGTTCCGCGACTGCATCCTTGGCGGAGGCAGCATTGAGTCCTGCGCCGCCTCGGCTCACGCTGCATACGATCAGTGCATCCAGGAAGGCTGCCAGCCGCCTGATCCGCCGACCTGCGAACAGCAGTGCCAGAATCTCGCGGCCGAGGTCTTCGGCGCCTGCATCACCCACGGTGGCAGCTTCCAGCATTGCACCGCGCAGGCTCAAGCCGCGCTTGCTGAGTGTCTGACCGGATGCCCATAAATAGCATCCGCGTTTCATAGGTAGTCATCCGCCCGGCCGGCGGCAAACCATTGTCCCGGCCGGGCATCGTTTTGCACAAGCGCCCTGCAAGGGCGCATCGGGGGAAGAGCAGTCATGTTTCGAGGTCCCTGGTTTTTGCTGAGCGCGGTCCTGCTGGCCTTTTCCGCCACCGGGACGACGGTTCACGCTCAGCGCTTGTTCTGGGCACAGCGTATCGGCGACCGGATCGTCTCCGCCCACGTGCCTTCGAGCACCACCGCCACCATCCTGCAGTGGCCCCAGGTCAACGACGCGGTCGGGTTGGCCCTTGACGAAGCCGGGGGAAAAATCTATTGGGCCCAGACCATCGGTGACATGATCCGCCGCTCCAATCTGGACGGAACCAACGTAGAAACCGTGGTGGGATTCCCGGAAGTGGACGGCCCGGTGGCCATCGCCCTGGATGTAGCCGGCGGGAAAATTTACTGGGCGCAAACATTCGGCGACCGCATCCGCCGCGCCGATCTGAGCGGCGCCAATGTCCAAACAGTCGTGGAATGGCCGCTGTCCGACGAGGTCGTCTCGGTAGCGCTGGATATTGCGGGCGGAAAATTGTATTGGGCCCAGTCCTTCGGCGACCGGATCGCCCGTGCCAACCTCGATGGCAGCGGCGTCCAGACAATTCTTGAATGGCCCCAGCTGAATGATCCGGTGGGAATCGCCCTGGACAGCGCTGGGGGCAAGGTCTATTGGGCGCAAACCTTCGGCGACCGTATTTTGCGGGCCAATCTGGATGGGTCCGGGCTGGAAACTCTGTTGGAATGGCCTGAACTCGACGACGCAGTGGCGATCGCCCTGGATACGGCCGGCGGCAAGCTGTATTGGGCGCAGCAGTTAAACGACGAAGTCCTCTCGGCGAACCTGGACGGCTCGAACGCTCAGACTCTGTTCGCCTGGCCCCGTCTGGACGATCCCGTCGCCCTGGTTTTTGACAATTCTTCTGTCGGGCCGCCGGGGATATCGCCCGAGCCCGGCGGAGTTAGCAAGTCGCGGTTCATCTCCTTTGTGCCCACCGGCGGCGGCGAAAGCGCTATCCGCGTGACGCTCACTTCGCTGCACCACGTGAACCCGCCCTACGCCGGCGGACCGTCGATTCCTTTTTCCGGTTTCGAGGGACAGGTGCGCTGGGTAGGCGCCCCGGTTCAATACATGGAGTCCAGATCGAGCGCGGCGCTCTTCTATGCATCGTCGTTGCAGTGCACGCCGCACTACCGGAACTGGGCCACGGTGGGCGTATTGCACGTGTCGGGAAGCGCCATCGTGCCGAGTTCGGTCTATCAAGTGGAAAATCTGGCCGCCAGTTGTGCCGGCGCAGAAGAGACTTGCACAGCGGTGTCGGCGCCGCTCACCTTGAAGACCACCCGATGGGCTGATGTCGAGACGCCGTACAACCCGCCGGAGGCCACCAGCCAGCCCAACATTTCCGACGTGACCGCCATGGTCAGCAAGTTCCGCAGCGCCTTGGGCGCCCCGATCAAGGCGCGAATGCTCATCGCGGGAAACGACGCCAACGGCAACATCAATATCGCCACGATTTCAAACGACTTTAACTTCAGTCATATCGCCTCTTGCGTTAACGCATTCCGGGGCTTGCCCTATCCCTTCAAGATGGGGAAGTGCGCTGTCGGTCCGGGGGTTTGCACGACGGACTCGGACTGCACCGGCGCCAGCGCGCCGCCGTGCAGTTTGTACTGTCCCTGAGGCGGTCGATTCACCGAGCCTTCTCGCGTACGGTCCCGCCCACCACGATAGCTGCCGCGATGAGCACAAGATTTTTGATAATGTACTGACCTTCCAAAGTCGGCACGAACGGCACGGAGACAAAGCAAATTTGAGGCAGAAGCACCAGCGGCAAAAATGTGCCGGGCATCTGCAGAAAGAGCAGGAGGATGGCCAGCCGCAGCAGCGGGCGAATCAGCATGCACACGCCGATAGCCACCTCCCACCACCCCACCAACGTAATAAACCACGACGGGTCAACCCAATAGACGGTGCGGGTGACGAGATCGTCCGCTGTGCTCTTGCCAAGCGGCTTAAGAATTCCAAACCAGATAAACACGATCGCGAGCGCGATGCGGGCAAGCAGCGGCCCGTTGCGGCGCATCCAGCCGGCAATTCGCCGATCGAGGCGATCCACCGATTGCTGGATTTCCTCCAATTCACTTCGCGCCGTGCTGGTTTTCATAGGCTCGCTATACTGCTTCCTTTCCAATGACCGACCAACCAACCAACTCGCCGGTGGGCATTATAGCGGGATCGGGCTCCTTCCCGTTCCTCGTGGCCGATGGCATTCGCAAGCTCGGACGCCCGGTCAACATCATCGCCTTGAACGGCTTCGCCGACGCTCGCCTCGCCGACCACGCCGACATTTTCCACTGGGCAGGCCTCGCCCGGCCGGGCCGATGGAAGCGGCTTCTCAAGCGGTACGGCACCCGCGAAGTCATCCTCGCCGGCGCGGTCCGCAAAACCGACATGTATGGCCGATTTCGCATGCTGCGGTATCTTCCCGATATCACCGCCCTCAAGATCTGGTTCGTCCGACTCAAGGACAAACGCAACGACGCGGTGCTGGCGGCCATCGCCGATGAGCTGAGCCGCCACGGAATCACCATGCAGGATTGCACGCAATACACGCAGGAGCACCTCGCCCCCGTCGGCGTCCTCACCCGCACGCAGCCCACGCCTTCGCAGCAGCGCGACGCGGACTTCGGCTGGAAAATCGCCAAGGAGATGGGCCGCCTCGACATCGGCCAGTCGGTGGCCGTCAAGGAAACCGAGGTCATCGCCGTCGAGGCCATCGAGGGCACCGACCGCATGATCGAACGGGCCGGGCAACTTTGCCCGCGCGGCGGCTGGACGCTGATCAAGGTGGCCAAGCCCAACCAGGACATGCGCTTCGACGTGCCCACGGTGGGCCCCGCGACCATCGCCAATC
>JBKJYI010000279.1:0-6734 GCA_046715855.1 Phycisphaerae bacterium | reverse complement strand
ACGGGCGAACCGCAGTTCGATGCCGGTTGACTACATAGGAGGTCGCGTCTGTAAGGGTCTTTGCCCACAAGAAGTTAGCCACCGGAGCGACGTAGAGAATCAGGAAAGGAGTAATCTGGTCGGGGGCGGATGATGATGTCGTAGCCCCGCTGCCATAACTGAAAGGCCCTTCATTCGCATCGTACACCGCGCCAACACTGATGGTTTCTGGAAAGATCCCTGGGTAGCCCATTCCCTATTGACTTTGATGTGTGAAGAAATCGTTCCCGCTGGCTACGACGACAGCCACACGCAGATTGCGCAGTTCACGGATCAGATCGCCTATTTCGTCCCCGACAAAACTAGCAGAGTCGTAATTTCCTCCATCACCGAGGGACATATTGACCACGCTGATATTATGCAGTACGCGATTGTCTCTGACCCATTGTAAGGCTTGGCGTATCATGGCGAATGATCCTCCCCCGTCGTTTGCGAGAACCTTAAGAGCAATAACACGGGCGCCTGGTGCGATGCCTTGATGGTTTCCGCCCGCCAAAACGATGCCGGTAACGTTCGTACCATGCCCGTCACCGTCATTGGCGTTAGCAGGATCATTTCCGTTATCTGCAGTGAAATTTCGTTGGGCGAGAACGCGATTCGTGAAGTCGGTATGTGTAACTCGTAACCCCGTGTCGAGAACGGCGACGGTCATGCCGGTCCCGTCGACGTTGAATTCTCTTCGGGCTTCCCCCACATGGATGAGCGGGCGGACTTGCTCCAATTCCGTCGTCAATTGAGGCAATTCGAATTGGATCAACGCATCATGTGGGGCGACATTTTTGGGCGCGACTTGGGTACGCCGTAAAGCAACCTCTTCTGGCCTTAAAGCACTTGTAGGACCAACTACCCTACGGCGCGCTCTAAACAACGACCAAACAAAATCGGTCTGAATAAATCTTCTGGTCGGCGGGGTGGTCAATGTTTGAAACCAACTTGGATCTGGCACACCGATAAAGCCTTGATCGTCGGGCCGAAAAACATCAAGTCGGCTGGCTCTCGTACCTTCGGACCTAGGTCCTATCGTGGCTCTGGCGTGACAAGTAATGCACGACGAGGTCGCTTCAAAACCATTTTCTATTTGGGAACTTGCGAGCACCGTCGGGACTCCGATAGAAGTTGTGAATTCAACCTGCGTGCCGCGAAGGACATAGTTTTCCCATTTTGTGCCGCGAAGTTCATCTGGGACCCCGATTCGGTCCCTGGAAGGGATCACTATTTCGCGATCGGGGTTATCTTTATGTTCCCAAGTCGCCCAAAACCAATTGGGTATGTCTTTCGTAGTGATGTGTAAAGACGTAAGTCCCCACATCTGTTTCTCGCCGGTTGACGGGATTGTAATCTCGGCGGTGTGATAGAGATGGTTGCGCCCGGGCTCGATTCGTCGCCATTGCGCTTTGATCTCCTTTGCTTCCGGTGGAAAATCAATTTGTTTGTCTTTATTGCCGGACGTCGTACGCTCGGGGTCATTGAAAAACGTCTCCTGTCCCTCGATGAAAAACAAGTTGTGATTGACAATGAAGTCAAAAGTGGGCTTATTCATTCGTGTTTCGTTGCCCTCGCCAACAGCCGGGTCGAATAAAGGCCGCAATCCCAAAGCTCCCAACCGCCGGGCGTTCTCAACACCTGCGTCACGGACGATCAATTGAAGAGGCTTGGGATCGAATGTATCAAGGGTGCGATTGAGTCTCGAAGCATCGTCCCATATGGGCGCCTGGTTTGGATTTGCGAACACCGATCGCGCTAACGCCCATGTTTCCCACTCGACTCGCCCCAGCGGATCGTTCGCGACATCCCGATTGATTTCGGCAAAAAGCCGCCAAGCGAATCGATCAGGGTTATTCATAATTGAGCCAATTGGATCTGAGGTTGGCTGCGCAAATGAGGGAGTATAAAGCGCCAGGCCCACTACAATCGCTCGTACAAACAGGAGGATACCATTTCCGCCCAACAACAACTTTGCCTTATTCATGCGATGCTCCCTTTCGATAGTAAGGATGCCGCCGATTGAATGTTCCTGTTTAGCGCACGGGATGAGCGACAAGAATCGCACCTTCAGCTGCCGACTCATAAGTGACGGAATCTGCCTTCGAGCGATTCGGACGAAGCAGGTGTATGGTATCCCCGCCGTTATTCATGGCCATCGGTTGGCCGTTACGCTTGCAGGTTTTCTCATCACCCGCGTCTAGCACGCCCGCGAGCTCCCACGTTTTGCCCGCCTCGTCCTTCAATAGCCAACCATCGAGCATGACATCGAAACTGCCCGCGTTCCTGATGGTCACGGCTTCGTTAATCGATTCATCCCCGACCGGGTTGGGCAACAAAGTCTCGATGCGGACCAAGACCCCTGTGGTTTCTCTACCCAGTCCTTCGGTCCCTGTCCCCCAAAGATCCGTAGGCAGGATTGTTTCGATAGCGTCGGCGCGATCTGCCGGGAGATTGGGAAAGAAGTTCAGTCCTGTGGCTTGTTCGATTTCGCGGATTGGGGTGAAGTAGTGTGCGGGATCGTTTCGGATTCGATCGTCTTGCTTGACGACAAATCCTCGTGCGTGGAAGACTCCGTCATTCGTAAACCAACCGACGATCTTATACGTGGCCTTTGGCACGGCCACGGCGTTTCCTACCATGAACTCCGGGGCATCATTTTGAAAAAGAGGCCCGCTGATAATCCATACCGTGTCGATCGAGGAAGCCGTTACCATTTCTTGATGCATATTCTCAAGGTCGTTCCAGGCCTCGCCGTTCATATCTTTATGCTGAGGAACTATATTGCTCATCAGGCAGCCGGTATCGGAGTTGTCGCGGCCCCAAGATTCATTGTCCTCATGGCGGGCCATATGCCCGCGTTCCATGTGAGAGCTAGAAAAATCGTAGCTTGTTCCAGCCCGAGCGTAGAGCGGAAGTTCTGGATCGGGGCCGAAGTTGCGGGGCAAGCTGCCATCGAGCAGTTCATCGTGATCCTCACGTGTCCAACGCACAGACACCCATGCTGGAACCTTGTACAAATCATAATGACCGACGACAAAACCTTCGCGCACCAGGACTGAAACTCCGGGTCGTGCTTGAGTTTCGCCGGGATAAAGCACGTTATGACGGTTATCAATCTGGCGCGGCATTCCCCAAATGAGATGCTTAGATCGGAGCTGCCAAAGGCCGGCTGACCCACTTCCAGCTTTCGCTGCAGTTGTTGGCTCGTCGACCGGCTGAGCGTGAACGATCTGGGATTGAAGAATGGCAGCGGTAAGGTAAATTCCACAAAGCACCCACGCGGGAACGACCTTCATCCTAAGACTCCTTCGTCGGTGAGTTTTTCATTCGTTGTCGATAATTCGGATAGCGGCGGCTTTTTGTTGACTTCCGCAGCCTTACACTTCTCGCCCATCGCTCCGCTTAACTCTTAAGTGGGAGCTCGTGTTCCTTAGGCGGCGTTGCCGCTTAGCAACTTCAGATTATGGCAGCGTCACTTCTGTGGCCGATGATTCATTGTTCGCCTCATCGCTTTCGCGCACACGACAATACTCGGGCATGAATTCGTCACCTGAACAGCTGTCAGCCGTGGCGACGAGCGATACGTTCTCACCCAAAGCGCTGGAATTACTCGCGAAAACGAGTGACCCGGCGAAAGAAACCGTCGATCCTGGCGCAAGCGCTGTTTCCGTTTTCGGATACCAAATATCACTCTCGCCGGGTACCGTAAAAGCAACAACGAAAGTGCCCTCAGAACTCGTAAAATCCACAGCAACTTTGAAGGTGGAGGCAGAACCTGTGCCTTGATTGCGGACGACAAGCTCGATCGGAACATCGACGCTGCCATCCGCATTCACTGTTGGGTCGCCGTCGACGACCAAGCTTTCAACGACAAGGTCGGGTGAGGTGCACCCGGCTCCAAACAGACCAATGACGCAGGATATCGTCAATAACTTGAGTGTTTTCATGAAATGGCCCTTTTCAATAAAGAATCCAACAACCCAGCAAATCCGATCACAGGCAAACGGGGGGCGTCCTCCTATTGTTATTACTCTTTACACCAGACGGTTACGTTGTCTCGGGTTGCGTCGTTTAGACTCGGATCCGACTTGAGCATGGCACAAGCCAGTTCTTTGTAGTCCGAGGCTTGAACCTTGGCCGTATCGTATTTCTTCTCGTTGAAATAGAACGTGCCGATCGATCCGATAACCGTGCCAAATAATCCAGCGAGAAGACCCACGGGCTTGGAAATTTCGTCAGACTGGTAGCGAAGAAAAGCCACAATAATCGCAATTCCAAGGATGGCAAAAACGGTTAGCGCAATTAGGCACCTGGCATCAAACTCAATTGTATTGTTCATGTCCTTACCTCTACCAAGACAAGCGGTCGACTGTTAAACTGGTAGCTCGTCCTCACGAACCGGCAATAATCACGCGCAGCGCCGTATTGCCCACTATTTGAGCGGCCCGTTGAAAAATGTCGTCTGTCCAGCCCGAGCGCAATAAACAACCGTTCTTGAATTGGCCGTTTTCAAACAAAGGCCAGTCCCTGCATCCCGGCGGCTCGTCATGCCAAGTCATGAAGATTGCAGGTTTGCCGTTCATATCTCTGTACTCAAACAAATGCAGCTTTCGAGTAAATGCGCGACTTGCGTGAGTGCCCCGGTAGAAGGCAACCCAATCGGGTTGCGTCTTTCCTTCGGCAGTGGTCCAGATATCGATCTCGACAGCATGATCGGCCCTCTCCACCGATCGCGCTGTGGCATCTTTGAATCCCGGCCGCATCTCCGCCCATTCGGGAAATTGTCCCCGGTCTTGAACTCTCATGCGGAACTTTAGATTGGTTTGGTTGTGGACGCCGAAGTCTACAGCGAACGCCTCGGAGCCGAGACCCGCGATAGTGGCCACCAGGAGAATTACACTTCTTGTTCTTACGATCATGGTTTTGTTTCCTTCATTGGCCTTTGCGTCCTATTGTTGAATGTCCGATTTGGACCTCCCGGCGCTAACTGTGATTCCGCCCTCGGAAGTTCAAGCGACAAAGAAGTCGTGAGTCCATCAAGATTTTTTCGCGGAGGAAGTATTTATTTGGACTACTGCTGCCACTTTCAAAAGATCCGCCATTGCGAACTCGCCTTTCTTCCCAAATTGCGGCCTCCATCGAGGGTCAGTGCGCAGATACGACGACCGATCCCCCTCGAGCAGGCCAACGAAGACCTCTGCCACGATGCGTCCTGCAACTGGCCCCAAAGTCTCGCCCTTGGCCTTCACTTCCGCTTCTTTGAGGCAGTAGAAGAACAACGGCGTTGTTTCTCCGAATCCCAAGTCACTTGCGGGTTGACCGA
Organism: Phycisphaerae bacterium; assembly: GCA_046715855.1. Classification (GTDB taxonomy): domain Bacteria; phylum Planctomycetota; class Phycisphaerae; order UBA1845; family UBA1845; genus CAZAMB01. The sequence goes on along the minus strand of JBKJYI010000279.1, from coordinate 1,387 downwards.
TCTCCTCAGGAGTCAGAGGTTGGACTCCCATGGCGGCAGCGACGTCTTGGCCCGAAGGCAAGCCAAATGTAAGTCCCCGTAGTAAGTTTCGAGTTGGCAGGGATTGTGGGTCATTTCCCGCACCCGATGCGAACGGAAGGCGAAACAGCGGAGTGGAAATCAGCGTGTCCATACGCTTACCTTTTTGGAGGTTGGCGCTGGATGCACCCACATTGAAAAACCTGTCCCATTCGATGACCTGTTCGGGCACAATCTGGCGACCGCCTGATAAATCTGCGGGCAAACCTCCGGTCGAGGGTTCGGGGTGAGGAGGCACAAAGAGCGGACGTGCGAAATCTTTACTGATTGCATAGCCCGGACGTACCTGGCTATGTCCAAAGCGATATGCAGCGACTGAAAATTCTACAGGTATGAAGGGTTCGTTACGCCACTTGAAAAATTTACGACCTTCGTCCCGTACCGTGTCGACCATCTCCTGACCGACGATATGAGGCAGGAATTCGTGAACAATCATCCATTGGTAATGCCAACGGACCAATCGCTGTGTCTCTTCGAAGACGCTACGTCCCGCGGGTGGATTGCCAGCAACCTGCCCAGCAACGGCGTTATGAAATTTCAAGAACGCAAGGTGTAGCTGGGAAACAATGAGGTTTTCATCGTTGCGAGGATCGCCGATCAGTGCCGTCTCTTCGGCGTTTCGGGGAAGGTCGTTGGGCTGGCCAGCCTTGTCGAGGCCCAACAAGAACTGGCTTCGATTGCCTTTCTGGTAGAGGAATGGACTCGCCCCGGGCCCGGATCCGTACAAACTGTCGAGCTCCAGGTTGGGTGTCCGAAAATTGCTCACCGCCTCGGGATCGACCTGACGCTCCAAACTAGACGTCGGATCAAAAGTGATATCGTGATCGAGAAATTGACCCAAAAACGTAAAGCCCGCGTTTAACCCTTTGGGATGGTCGGGATTGTTGGGCCCGCCATCCATAGGTCCGCCAGCCTTACCCAGTTCGCGAAGTGCTGCAGGATCAGCTTGAAAAGCGGGTAGGCCGCCGAACATTCTGCCGAATCTGCCGTTGTCGTAGTATGTAGAACGGGGGCAATTACCGCCTCGCAGTTCTGCAGTCCCGTGGTATTGCATGTCGTACGATCGCGCGATTGAGCGCCGCGGATCGATTTGCTCCTCAGTCGATTTCATGTTTGCTTCTCCTCTAAAACTGTTTAATTTTGGCGGATCGATCATGTTTTCAGGCAGACCGGGTCATTATGTTCTTGATGTTTTTGCCGGCTGATTGCCCTGGGATCATCGGCATCGAAGTGGGAGGACGGGTTTTCGGCAGACATCGGATCGTAGTTTCGCTGCTTAGTTTTGTTGGGGTACGTCCTGGGCCAAGAG
>JBKJYI010000278.1:0-4289 GCA_046715855.1 Phycisphaerae bacterium | reverse complement strand
CGTCTCACCCCTAGCAATATTCAATGATGGAAATCGGGCAAACGGTGAAGCGCCGACGTCTATTCATGACCCACGTGAATGAGAGAAGCAAGACGGAGCAGATTTCTAACTGGGGAGCCAATTCGATGAAAAAACTCATTTGTCCGTCAAACCCGATTTTGATCGCGAGCGTTGTCATGAGTGTTCTTGTTCCGCTTCCCGATCATTATGCGTACGCCGCTGGGGGCACTCTTCCGCCTGAGTGCTATTCTAACGGTGGGGGTTGTAGCCCGACTGGCGGTGGCGGCGGAGGAGGACATCACCCTTGCCCAGCCAGAAGAATAGATGAACAGAGTGATTATTCGCCAACGGCATTCATGCTTCGAAACCCTCGTATCGGCAAGAATGGCATCCCCGAAATCCAGTGGAACGATGCGGGCATAAATACTCGATGGACGACAGGCCCTTACCCCGCAGCAACGGTGAACGGCGGCGCTCAAGGGACATCGGTTCATCTAGGGAACGGCGCCGCCTTCAAAACCGCCAATGATCTCTCGCTCAGCCTCAATGGCATCGATTGGGACCACCTTCGGTTTTTTTCCTCGTTGGCGTCTCCTCCGAGCAACTGGCAGGGGGAAGGTTGGTGGGCTAGCGAAATGGCTTATCTTTCCATTACTGGAGGTGATCCAGGTACCGTCACAGCATACTTGGACCCCCATTTCTCCTTGAACTTTGTTTATGACGACATGCTTGATCTGTATGGTGCCCCCGGTGACAAGTACCCGTTCAAGCTGACTTTCGTAGGCGGCAGCGACGAATACCAATTGCTGCGCGCCGATGGAATGCTTTGGGTCTTCCATGATTCAGCGGCGACCAACGCAGGAAAACTCAAACGCATCGAAGATCCTTACGGCAACGACCAGGCTTTTACTTATTCATCCGGCAAGCCGACCGACATCGTGGCCGACGTGGTCGACGGCAGCGACCACAAGATCACCTACACTTACTTCACCTCGGGCGACAACAACGGCAAGTTGCAATATCTCAAAGCCTACAAGTCAACCACCACGACCGACGCCAATCTCATCGGTCAGGTGGAGTATGTCTATCACGACAGCACCGTCGACAGCTACGGCCTGACCGGCGACCTGATGAAGGTCATTATCAAACACAAGGCGACGAACGATGGCGACGGGGTCCTTTCTATCGAAGAAACCCACTATTACCGCTATTGGAAGGGTCCCTACAACAGCAGCACCAACCCCGGAGCGGATCACCAGCTTCGCTATGTTTTGAATCCCGAAAATGCGGATCGCCTGGGCAGCCCGGAAACCAAGACCAACACGCAATGGGAAAGCTACACGAACGTCCTTTACGAATACGACAGCAACAGTCGGGCTCGTAAGACTGAGGAGCGCCTGCCGGGCAGCGGATGCGGATGTGGAGGAGGCGGCAGCGCCGGTACGACGGATTACACCTGGACAGTGAATTCAGGAACCCCCAATCTCGACACGTGGAAGATCCATTGTGTGGTCGATCGCGAAGACAACAGCCGGGTGATCTTCGACATGAACCGCCGGTATCAAATCCTTACCTGGGTCTTGCAGGATGAAGACGACGGCACGCCGACGCGGGAGCAGATTTGGCATTTTGATTATGGGACCAGCGGCGCGGCTGAGAATCGGCTCACGCAGATTCATTACCCTTCGGCTTGTTCGGACTACAACGAATCAACCTACGCCGTGACCTTGCGAACCACGGCCGGCCTCATCTACGAAATGGACTACGATTACGCGACCAATACCTACGACGGCTACCCGGAGCGCATTCGCATCAAGCAAGGCGCCAGCGGGACGGCGGACACGTTGATCGCGTACGGTCGAACCATTACCGCTCGGCCCGACCTGGCCACCTCGATCATCCATTATGAGTCGGGCGGTGAAGCTGACGGACGAACTTCCACCTTGACCTATACGTTCTACGACACCGCCAAATATCAGCCAAAGCAACTGGACGTTTCTTATCCCGTGGTTTTGACGGTCAAGAACGGACCCAACGTTGCCGCCGTCGAAAAACAGTTCTTCGACAAACGAACCGGAGCACTGCGATGGAGTTTAGATGGTGAAGGGTATTTGAATTATCATGCGTATGATATTGAGACGGGCATGAGAAATCTGACCGTCGCTGACGCCCAGCTCGATGCAGATGACGTCATCGACGCGTCATGGGATGGCGTAACTCACGGTGGGCTCTCCACTGACGATACGGTTCCGTTCTCAAGGACTGGGACAGGTACCGCACTCGACATTGACTCATCTTCGACCATTGACTGGCTGGGGCGCACCCGAAAGTCAACCGACGCAGGGGGCATGATAACGTATCACGTCTACAAGGATGATGAAGTTCGAATCTATCCCGCGTTCGACGGAACCGACACCGATCTTCCCATTCAAATTACCAAGTTCGACAAAGACGGAAGGATGGAAGAGTCTTTCACGCTGCGCGTGGGATTCGATCCCGCGTTAACCTCCACCGAGCCGAACGGAACCGAGACCTATGCCAACGCCGACCTGACTTCGCGCACCGTGACTGCTTACAATGATTCGGGTATGGTTTCCAGTACCAAACGCTATCATTGCTTCTCTACGAGCGGGGACGGAACCCGCTACACCCATTACTACCAAACCGAGACGCGGTATGATTCGATGGGCCGAGTGGAATACACACTTCAGGACGTCGCTGACGAATCGTCGCTAGATCGTGAGCAAGTTACGCGGCACCATTACGATTTTCTTGGCAGGCAAATCAAAACCGCCGAAGCAGTGAGCGACAACACCCACGATCCCACCGGCGACCTCAGTGCTTGGGCCGAATTGAAGACGACAGCTGAATCTTTCTTTGATGATCCGGATACCGACGCCACGCCGGAGCAGGGAGATGGCGATGGGAATCTTTCCTGGATAAGGAAATACTATGGAACCAGCAGCTACCACGACACCTACTTTCGCTACGATTGGCGCAACCGACGAGGCTTGACAATCCCGCCGCTGGCACCCTACACCTTGGTCAAATTCGACAATCTGAATCGAGTGACCGCTTCCGGGCAGTATAGCGCCACGACCAATCTCGATCCCGGCGATGATCCGGCCACGACAGAAAACACCATCCGCGTCGATCTATCCAAAACCTACTTCGACGAACGCGGCCGAGTCTATCGCACCGAAACCTACGACGATCCGGCGGTGTCCACGCCGGTCAACGAACTGGCCAGCGATACTTACTACGATCGCCGCGGCTTGGTTTGGGCGTCGGATCCGGCCAACTCCGGAGTCAGCTTCACTAAATATGACGGGGCCGGCCGACGAGTCCAATCATTGCAGGGCACGCAGTTCGACACGGCCAAATACACGAGCAGTGCCCCCGACTTGCCTGATGACGACGAGGGAATCGTTCAACTAACCGACTTCACGCTCAACGACGAGGGCAACGTCACCAGGACAACCGTCAAGGAACTCAACCACAACGACGCCGATGGTTTGGATGTCACCAACAACGACGATTACATTCAGACCTTCAGTTGTAATTACTACGATTCAGCGCATCGGCTCAGCGCCACGGCAAACTATGGCACCAATCATGCGAGCGGCTGGCGTTACAGCAGTGCATTGACTTGCCCTGGAACAGCTCCAAGTAGCAGCGATACGATCTTGGTAACAGCGTACGCCCATGACCAGTACACTTCTTCTGGTGATGCCTACACGCCAGATCGAAGATTTGACACGGTCACCGACCCCAAAGGCACCGTCACCAAGACGATTTACGACTGGCTGGGTCGGGCTATCGTGAAAATCGAAGACGATGGTGGATCCACCACCAAGCGCAAAACCCAGTACCAGTACAACGGCCAGGGCAGCCTGTCGCGAATTATTGCGGATATGACTGGAGACAACACGTTTGCGAATGGAATCTGGACAACGGCCGGGGCCGATACCGATCAGGTTACGGAGTACGCCTACACCGATGCCCAGAATGCTCGCCGGGTAAAGGAGATTCGATACCCCACCGGCGACGGTACGGTGGGCAGCACACAGCAGGATAAGATCGTCTTTGCCTACAATGCCGACGGCACCGTGGCCACGAGGACCGACCAGAACGGCACGCTTCTGACCTGGAGCTACGATTCTCTGCGGCGCAAGACAGAAGAGGAAGTCACCACGGTTGGGTCTTATACTGGTGGTGCTGGCGTTCCGGACAGCGCGATTCGATCCTTCACTTGGACGTACGATGGTGAAGGCCGCGTGGAGTACGTC
>JBKJYI010000277.1:0-3629 GCA_046715855.1 Phycisphaerae bacterium | reverse complement strand
ATGGCCAAGCGAAGCGCCGCCATGTTTCCTGTCATGCCGGCGCCCCATACCGCTGGGCTTCGGCATGCCACCCGGAACTCGGAGACCACCCTAATCAGGAGACGCGACGTGGCCGGCGAACAAGCATCGAATTGGCGATTTGCGACCAGGGCAATTCACGTGGGCCAGGAGCCAGACCCATTGACCGGGGCCACTGTTCCGCCAATCCATCCCACCAGCACCTTTACGCAGTCGTCACCCGGCAAGCACAAGGGCTTCGAGTATGCCCGCTCGGGCAACCCGACGCGGCTGGGTTTAGAAAGGGCGCTCGCTTCTTTGGAAGGCGGCGCGGCAGCGGCATGCTTCGCATCCGGCTCTGCCGCGACCGCCTGCGTTTTCGCCACCCTTTCGCCGGGCGACAAGGTGCTGGCCTACTCCGACGTTTATGGCGGAACCTTCCGGTTGCTCAAGCGGGTCTTTGAGGGTTATGGAATCGTCCCCGTATTCACAGATGACCCCTCGGTGAATTCGTTTTCGAAGCTCGCCGACGCAAAGACCAAGCTGCTTTGGATCGAATCCCCAACCAATCCGCTGCTGCGATGCCTGGACATCGCCGCGATCGCGAAAATCGCACACGGAGTCGGCGCGAAGCTCGCCGTGGATAACACGTTCGCTACCCCCGCCCTCCAACTACCCATCGCCTTGGGAGCGGATTACGTTGTCCACAGCACCACCAAGTACATTGGCGGCCACTCCGACGTGATCGGAGGCGCAATCGTGGTCAAAGACATCGCGCTGATGGAGAAAATCGCATTCCTGCAAAACGCGCTCGGCGGCGTGCCCGGCCCATTCGATTGCTATTTGCAGCACCGTGGCATCAAAACGCTGGCCCTTCGAATGGAACGGCACTGCGCCAACGCGATGGCGCTCGCCAAGCACCTCCAGGGTCACGCCAAGCTCGAAAAGGTGATCTACCCCATGCTCGAAGACCACCCCGACTACGCATTGGCCCGCAAGCAGATGTGCGGCGGCGGCGGCATCGTGACCATCATCTTCAAGAATCAAGGCCCGGCGGCCATTCGTTTTTGCGAATCGGTCAAGGTTTTTTCGCTGGCCGAGTCGCTGGGCGGCGTGGAGTCGCTGGTGAATCATCCGGCGATCATGACCCACGCGTCAATCCCCAAGGAAATTCGCGAAGCACGCGGCATTACCGATGGGCTGGTCCGGCTTTCCGTCGGCGTCGAGGATATCGCCGACCTCGTGGCTGACGTCGATCAGTCTCTTGGCAAAGTTTAAATAGCCTACGGGTTGACCCCTTTCACTCCACGGCGATGCAGCTTGCTGCCCGGCGCTTCATGATCGACGCGTTTGTGAAGCGGGGAGGGCGAAGCTCCTGCTGAGCCGCGGCTCGCCGGGAGGCTCGCCCTCCCATGCGACCGCGCCAAATTTGCTCATACCGACTTCAGCCGGATTTCACGACCGGTGGTAATCCTTACGCCGAGCGGAAATGGTGGCGTCACTATTCGCCCGGCAGTCGAGGCACAAACGGAGTCAGGCCCATGGCATTCGAAACTTTGCAGGACGTGCTCGTGGATCAATTGAAGGATTTGCTCAGCGCGGAAAAACAACTGGTCAAGGCGTTGCCCAAGATGGCGAAGGCGGCGACCGATGAACGACTGCGCGAGGCACTGGAAGAACATCTGGAAGTAACGCGCGAGCAAGCTGACCGGCTTACCAAAGTGTTTGAGTCTATGGACATGACCGCCAAAGCCAAGAAGTGCGAGGGCATGGCCGGCCTCATCCTCGAAGGCGAAGAAGTCCTCGAACACAAGAAATCCAGCGCCGGTCCGGCCCTCGACGCCGCCATCATCATCGCATGCCAAAAGGTCGAGCACTACGAAATCAGCACTTACGGCTCGGTGCGGACGCTGGCCGAAGAGCTTGGGCTCACCGAGGCTGCCGAGCTTCTCCAGGAGACTCTCGATGAAGAGAGCGAAGCCAACGAAAAATTGACTGAGATCGCCCAGGAAGTGAATGCCGCCGCGGCCGAAGGTGCCGATGAAAGCGAAGAGGATGAAGACGAAGAGGAAGAGACCGTCGCCAGCGTGAACGGTCGCGGCTCGGGAGTCCGAGGGCGCGCAACTTCAGGCCGATCGCGGTAAGCCAAAGAGACATGATTGCGGAGCCGCAATAGGGCGCCGCACGATGATATTCCATCCTCCAGAAACAGCCCGCGCGGGCTCGACTTGCCCGCGCGGGTAGTTTTTTGATTGGATGGACTTCAGGGAATTGGAAAGCGAATCTTGTTCAGGTGCAACAAGCTGGACTGGGGCTGCATGGCTCCCGATTCATTTTCGGGCAGTCTCTGCCGAAGCCATTTGAACACCGGCGGCGCTGTCGGCTCTTCCTGCTCGGTCCCATGGCGCGATTTCACTTCACCTTCGATGGGCGCTGTTTTTGCGTCCTTCAGCGTGTCGCGGGCAGTCATGACATAGACGTAACGCGCCACCAGCTCGGGCAGATTTCCGGCAATATCGATGGCTTGCTTGAAATCCCGTAGTGCCCCTTCCAGGTCCCCCATCGCTGCACGGCACTCGCCCCGAAGGGTGAGAGCTTGAATGTTCCTGGGATCGGACTTGAGAACCTGCTCCACTTCGGGAAGTGCGGCGGCATAGTCCTCCTCCTTATGCAACGCGATCGCATGACCCAAATGCGCGGTCACGCCCAAACCCAGGTGGGCCGCCAACGACGTCGGAGGATCTTTGAGTACTTCCACGAAGATACTCTTGGCTTCTGCACTTTGGTCCGATTGCAGGAGAGCCAGGCCCTGAAAAACTTTGACCCATAAGAATTGCGGCCCGGGGTCGCCAATCTTCGCGGAATCAAAATCGCGCAGACTTGGCTTGGCCTGGTTTAGCAGCAGGCGTGCAAGGCCCCGCCACGCATAGCCGGTGGGCGTCCTGGCATCCAACAGCAACTCAGCGTCGGCGAGCATGGCATCAAATTGACCAAGCACGGCGTAAATCGCCGCACGCATCTGAAGAGCTTCGACATCAGCACTTCCTTCGGGCAAAGCGGCGATATACTCGCTTATGAATTCCAGAGCCCCCTTTGCATCCCCTTCACCCAGGCGATTGGAGGCTTGGTCGATCAAGACGACGTGAGCCTCCGGCAGTTTGTCCTCGTCGGGCCAGTCTTCGTCCTTTACCGAACTGTAAAAGGCTTGGATGGCCCGAACGGCAATTTCGCTGGGTGTGCCAATTCTGAGCCTGAGCGTGTCGGTAGGCAACGAAGTACTTGGAAATTCAAGGCCAGCAACTTTTTCAGCAATGGGGCCACCACCGGGAACCAACAAGTTAAGCATCGCCTTGAGCATATCCTTGTCCGTCGTTGCATCGACGACCGCTTCCTTGGCCTCAACGACTTCGGCCTTCGCTTTGACTGCCTCGGCCTGCTCGACCTTTACGCGCCGTTCTTTGCTCAGAAGGGCGGCCAGAAGAACGCTTCCAGCAACAAATGCCACGACCAGCAATGCGGCGATCTGATGCCGGACGATAAAGCGTAAGCCGCGCGTCGCGGTGCTAATGCGTCGAGCAACAATCGGCCGGCTTAAAAGATAGCGGCGCAAATCTTCGCGCATCTCACCGGCG